>JAIXZK010000191.1 GCA_027489695.1 Sphingomonadales bacterium | reverse complement strand
GCGGGTCGTCGCGGCTCGGGGTGCCGGAGAGCGCGGCCAGCGCGAGGAGGGAAAGCAGCGGCATCGGGTCAGTCCCGTGGACGCCCGGACGCGGCAAAAGGCAAGACGCAACAACAACGCAGGCAGGGCTTCATGACTGTGTTACGTATCTCAAACGCCGATCCCCCGCAAATTTTCAGCGTGCCGAGCCGACCGCCTCGCCGACACTGGCGAAGCCGTCACGCCGCAGCAGCGCCGCCAGCTCGGCCTTGATCCGGCCGACCAGCCCCGGGCCGTGATAGACCAGCGCCGAATAGAGCTGCACGGCGCTCGCCCCGGCGCGAATCCGCGCATAGGCATCGGTGCCCGAAGCGATGCCGCCAGCGGCGATGATCGGCAGCGCGCCGGCCGTCGCGGCGACGAAGCGCTGCAGTGCCGCCATCGCCAGCGGCGCCAGCGGCGCGCCGGAAAGCCCGCCCGCCTCGCCGGCGTCGCGGCCGGCCAGCGGCGGCCGGCTGATGGTGGTATTGGCGACGATCAGGCCGTGGATGCCGCCATCGATGCAGGCGCGCGCGATGATGTCGTAGTCGTCCGGCGCCTGGTCGGGGGCGACCTTGACGAACACCGGCACGTCGATGGCGCCGCGCGCCGCCATCACCCGGGCGATCAGATCGGCCAGCGCCGCGCCGTCCTGCAACGCGCGCAGGCCGGGCGTGTTGGGCGAGGAGATGTTGACGGTGACATAGCTCGCCAGCGCTGCGGTCGCCCGGACGCCGATGGCATAATCCTCGGTCCGGTCCTCGCTGTCCTTGTTGGCGCCAAGGTTGATGCCGACGATACCCGGCAGCCCCCGCCGCGCCTGCAACCGCACCACGGCATGTTCCAACCCCAAATTGTTGAAGCCCATGCGGTTGATGACGGCGGCATCCTCGACCAGGCGGAACAACCGCGGCTTCGGATTGCCGGCCTGCGGCCGCGGCGTCACCGACCCGCATTCGACAAAGCCGAAGCCCAGCCGCAGCATCGCGTCCGGCACCATCACATCCTTGTCGAACCCCGCCGCCAGCCCGACCGGATTGGGCAGGTCGAGCCCGGCCAGCCGCGTGGCGAGGATCGGATCGTCGGCCGGTGCACGCGGCACCAGCCCGGACCGCAGCGCGGCGATCGTCGCGCCATGCGCGGTCTCGGGGTCCATGGCGAAGAGCAGGGGGCGGAGCGCTGAGAACATCGCCCGCCGTCATGCCGCCGACAGGCGCCGGCGTCAAAACCGACTTGGGGACGAGCACGCGCCGCTGCGGGCGTTGGGTCGAAGCGAGGAGCTGGCCGGAACTCCGACAGATGGAGAACTAGCCTCCCGAGCCCTATCGTCGGCTAGCCTCGTTGATCAAGACACTATATAGAAAATGTGATAGCAAGCGCTGTAGGTCCTTTGCAAATGATCGATATTGATCTGACTGGGGAATGGATCGGGATTTACAACTACCCACATTCATCACCTCCTATGCAATTTACTGCTAAAGTGCGAGAACATTCAGAGTTACTGACTGGAGAAACCTTTGAGATCGATGATATCGGCTATGGATCACATGTTCATCTATACGCCACTATTACCGGACAGCGATGTTCGAGCGAGGTTGATTTCATCAAAACTTATGATGAGATCAACTTAGATTTTGAAGTAGTTCGCTACATGGGGACGGTAAATGGAGAGGGCAGCGAAATATCAGGCATTTGGATAATTCCTGGCGTCTGGTCCGGAACGTTTCTCATGATCCGAGCAAAACCCGAGGCGACAGTCGCCAAACAGGACATTGCGGAACCAGTGCGATGATCGCGCGGAATTTTATGTTCGACCTGATGGCGCTTCCGTCAGCCTCACGACGATAGAAGGGGTCCGGGCCTCAGGCCAGACCGCCAGAAGCTCTATAATACGCGGCCCCTTTTATACACCGGCGCCACCGAAACTTCCGCCGCTTTCGCATGCCACCGCTAACCATCGAAGCAAACCCTGCCCAGCCTGGACAGCATCGCCGGCCAACCTTTACTCCGCCTCCTCCTCCCGTCCCACCAGCGCCAGCGCCCGCGCCCGGATCTGGTGCTGCTGGCACCAGTGCACCAGCGCTTCCTCGCGGCCATGGGTGACCCAGACTTCGCCGGGCGCCAGTTCGCGCACTGTCGCGGTCAATTCCGGCCAGTCGGCGTGGTCGGAGATGATCAGCGGCAGTTCGACGCCGCGTTGCTTGGCGCGTTGCCGCACCCGCATCCAGCCCGAGGCCATGGCGGTGATCGGATCGGGCAGGCGGCGCGACCAGCGGTCGGTGAGCGCCGAGGGCGGTGCCATGACGATGCGGCCGGTCATCTCCGCCGCCGTCGCGCCGGTGGTGGGGCGCAGGTCGCCGAGCTCGACTCCGAAATCGGCGTAGAGCTGGCAGATGCGGGTCAGCGCGCCGTGCAGGTAGATCGGCGCGTCATGGCCGGCGGCGCGCAGTTCGGCGATGACGCGCTGCGCCTTGCCGAGTGCATAGGCGCCGATCAGCAGGCAGCGATCGGGATTGGCGGCGAGCCGCGCCAGCGCCGTGGCGATCTCGCCGGCGGCCGGCGGGTGGCGGAACACCGGCAGGCCGAAGGTCGCTTCGGTGACGAACACATCGCAGGGCACCGGCTCGAAGCGCGCACACGTCGGATCGGCGGCGCGCTTGTAATCGCCGGAAACGACAATCCGCTGTCCCTTGTGCTCGAGCACTATCTGCGCCGAGCCGAGCACATGTCCGGCCGGCACGAAGCGCGCGGTGACCCCGCCAAGATCGACGGTCTCGCCATAGCGCGCCACCTGGGCGCCCGGCTGCGGCCCGCAGCGCACCGCCATGATCGCCAGCGTTTCGGCGGTGGCCAGCACCTTGCCATGGCCGCCGCGGGCATGGTCGCTATGGCCATGGGTGACGAGCGCGCGGTCGCGGGGCGGCGCCGGATCGATCCACATGTCGACCGGCGCGATGTGGATGCCATCGCGATGGGGGATCAGCCAGTCGGGAGAAGCCATGGCTGGAATATGGGGCTCGCGACCCGGCGGCGAAAGCCCGCAGCGGCTTGCGGCTGAACGCCGCCCGCAATCATGCCTATATGGACGATGTGACGCTGCCTCCCGCCATTGCCGACTGGTTCACGAAGCGCGGCTGGGCGCCGCG
>JAIXZK010000163.1 GCA_027489695.1 Sphingomonadales bacterium | reverse complement strand
TCCTGCCGGAGGAGCGGGCCATGGCCGCGAAGTTCGGCAACGCCTATGCCGACTATCGCGGCCGGGTCCGGCGCTGGCTATAGGACGTCGCGGCCTTGGCCATGACGCCGCGGGCGGTCAGCGGCTTGCTTCGATTGTCCGTGACCAGGGTTGCGGCGGTGGCGTGACCACCGCAGCGCCGCAGCGGCGCCGCGGTTCTCACCGCGCATGCAAGGCGGAAGGTCACGATCCTGCGAGCACCTTCTCGAAGGCGGCGATGGCCCGCTCTGCCGTGTCCCAGGATGCGACGAAGCGCGCCTCCCCCGACCCCACCGCGCCCCAGTCGTAAAAGCCAAGGCCGGCGGCGCGCAGGACTTCGGCTTCACCCGGGCGAAGCTTCACGAACACCTCGTTGGCCTCGACCGGGTGCAGCAGGCGATCGCCCGCCGCCGCTGCCAACCGCTGCGCCGCGGCATTGGCGGCGCGGGCGTTGCGGAGCCAGACATCATCGCCGATCATCGCCAGCAGCTGCGCGGCCTGGAAGCGGCCCTTGCTCGGCATCTGCCCGGCGCGCTTGCGGCGGAAGCGCAGATCCTCGACCAGATCGGGGGCGAACACCACGATCGCTTCGGCCGACAGTCCGCCGTTCTTGATGGTGCCGAAGCTGAGGATATCGACGCCGGCGCGCCAGCTGATATCGGCCGGATGGCAGCCGAGGTGCGCCACGGCATTGGCGAAGCGGGCGCCGTCGAGATGGACGCGCCAGCCGCGGGCCCGAGCGAGATCGCCGAGCGCCGCCAGCTCGGCCGGCGTATAAACGGTGCCGGCTTCCGTCGCCTGCGTCAGTGACAGCGCCCGGATCTGCACCTGGTGGACGTCGCCGCGATGGCCGGCGGTGGCGGTGTTGATTGCGTCGGGCGTCAGCTTGCCGCCGGCGCCCGGCACCAGCATCAGGCTGGCGCCGCCAGTGTAGAAGCCGGGGGCGCCGCATTCATCGACTTCGATGTGCGCTTCCTGGTGGCAAACGACGGCACCATAGGGCGGCACCATCGCCGCCAGGGCGAGCGCGTTGGCGGCGGTACCGGTGACCACCGGCAGCACTTCGCAGGGGTGGTCAAAGAGCGCGCCGAACGCCTGCGCCAGGCTCGCCGAGAGCGCGTCGCCATCATAGCCGGCAAGGGTTGCGGGCGCCGCCGCCGCAATCGCGGCGAGAACCTCGGGACAGGGGGCGGCGCTGTTGTCGGATTGAAAAGCCATGGCCCGCTGTAGCGCAAGCGACGCCGTCGGCAACATCCCCGGCCATCGTCTGAGGGGGCGTTTCCAGCGCCCGAGTCACAAAAAAAGCGGCGCCCCGGGAACCCGGAGCGCCGCCCTTTTGCAGTCTGGTGGATCAGAACCCGATGGTGAGCGTCGCGCGAGCGCCGTTGTCGGAGTTCCGCGAACCATGGACGCCGCTGTAGCCCGCGCCGAGGGTGATCGTCGGCGTGATGCTGTAGCGGGCCTGGAGTTCGATCGCCGCGGCGTTGCGATCGAGGGTGGTGGCCTGGATGCCGGCAACGGTGTTCAACCCGACGATACCGAGTTCGGTATAGCCGCCACGGTTGCCATAGACGCCGTGCCAGGCCAGCGAGCCCATCAGCTCGAAGCGATCGAGCGCGACGGCGCCGCGGAAACCGGCGTCGACAACACTGAGGTAGCGATTCTGGCTCGCCGCGGTGACGGCGGCGATGCCACCGGCCTCGGTGAAGCGGCCATGACCGGCGTTGGCATAGGCATAGCGGGCGAACGGTTCGAGGCGGACGGTGTCCGACGCCGCCAGATCATAGGCGACTTCCCCGAAGAACTGCCAGCTGGTGCCATTGTAGTTGCCGCGCAACGACTGGGCGAGACCCGGCGCCGTGACCGACCGCGAGCTGTTGGCACCCGTGCCCGAGACACCGGCGCCGAGGCCGACCGCGAAGCCCTTGCCCTGCTGACGCCAGCCCGCATAGAGCGCGCCGCCGGTCGAGGTGACCGTCGACTGGCCCAGCGCCGAGTTGAAGCGGATGTCGTTGCTGGTGCGGTTGAACAGGGCACCGAACTTGAAGTCACCCTTGGCGACGTCGATGCCGCTGACGATGCCGGTCTGTTCGGTGGTGAAGCGGCTGCCGACGCCATCGGCGCCCGCCGTACCCCAGCTGCCGACGCCGCGCGCCCAGAAGGTGATCGCGCTGTCGTTGCGATCGACCGTGTTCGAAGCACCGTTGTTGGCGGCGGCGATGCCCGAGTTGAGGCGATCGAACGCGGCTTCACGCACCACGCGGGTGTCTTCCAGCAGCACGCGGGTTTCGGCGGCATGCACCTCACCCGAGAGCTGGCTGAGTGCGGTCGGCAGATTGGCGCCCTGCAGGTAGAGGTTGAGGAAGGGCTGCGGGTTGTAGCCGCCCTGCACGCCGCGATCGAAGGCACCGGCCACCGCCAGCGCATTGCCGGAGAGGGTCGCGCCGCCGATCGAGACCAGCGAGGCCGGGGTCAGGCGGATGTTGACGCCGGTTGCCGTGTAATCGAGCACCGGAACGAACGGCACGCCGAAGTTGCCCAGGCTGGCGTTCGCGAAGGTACCCGTGCGGCTGCTGCCAGAAGCGATGGTGAAGCTCTGGTAGAAGGTGCTGAAGGTACCGGTCGGCGACACCGCGAGGTTGCCCGCGATGCTGAGCGCGCCGGTGGCGGCAAGGCGATCGTTGCTCGTCGGCGTGACATCGACGCGGAGGGTCGAACCCGCCGCCAGCGTTGCCGAGCCATTGACGTTCAAGGTGGCGATGGCACCGGCGGTGCTGCCCGGCGAGACCGTACCGCCCGACTGGACGGTCAGCGCGCCGGTGGTGCCGGTGCCGACCAGGCTGGCGCCGGTCTGAACGGTCGTCGCCGAAGTGGCGAGCGAGCCGGTCAGGTTGAGCGTGCCCTGGTTGACGACGGTGGCGCCACGCAGGTCGCCGGCGGCGGTGATGTTGAGCGTGCCGGTGCCGGTCTTGGT
>JAIXZK010000265.1 GCA_027489695.1 Sphingomonadales bacterium | reverse complement strand
CTGCACTGCGAAGGCATCATCAAGCTGTTCCACGCCTTTTGCGCGGAGACGGGCGTGCTGTCCTCGAAGATCCGGGACGACATTGCCGATGTCTGCCAGAAGACGGTGCGGCTGGAGGATGCCTTCATCGATCTGGCGTTCGAGATGGGCCCGGTGCCGGGGATGACGCCGAAGGATATCAAGAAATATGTGCGCTTCATCGCCGATTGGCGGCTGAAGCAGCTCGGCCTGCAGCCGATCTACATGATCGAGGACCACCCGCTGCCCTGGCTGGCGCCGCTGCTGAACGGCGTCGAGCACGCCAATTTCTTCGAGGCGCGCGCGACGGAATATTCCAAGGCCGCGACCAAGGGCAATTGGAACGAAGTCTGGGACGCCTTCGATGCGCGCAAGGGGGCAAAGGCGATGAGCCTGGCGCTGCCGGCGAACGAGGAGGAACAGGGCGGACTGCTGGGGGTGGCGGCGGAGTGAACGCTATTTCTTTACAGGAGGGACAACTTCCACCGGCCTGAACATAGTTAGGCATTTAGTGTGTTGCGTTAGGAAGAGGCCACCTCCGGCGACTGACGTCTTAAATTTCAGTCATCATGTCAGAATTCGTTAATTTATTTCTATTGTCGAAAGAGGACTGATGACTACTCAACTATTTATAAGTTGGTCTGGGCAGCTATCTCAAAAGATCGCTAGTCTTTTGCATGATTGGATACCATCTGTATTACAGAGCGTTGAGCCATTCCTGTCTTCTACTGATATTGCCAAGGGCTCCCGTTGGTCCGATCACATTGCAAAGAAGCTAGAGGAATGTGGGTTTGGAATAATAGTCTTAACGCCGCAAAATCTGAGCGCCCCATGGATACTATTTGAGGCCGGGGCTTTGTCGAAAATGGTTGGAATATCGCATGTTGCTCCTCTACTCATCGGAGTGGACGTTGTTGATGTAAAGCTTCCGCTATCTCAGTTTCAAAATGTTCTTTTAAATGCGGACGACCTCCTTAGACTAGTGATGACAATTAATAAGGCAAGTCCTAGTCCTATTTCTGAGGTTGTATTGGAAAGATCCTTCAAGGCTCTGATCCCGGATTTTATGGAGAGCGCTAAGCGGGTTGTTGCCGACAACCCTGAAGTTAATGAGTCGCAGACAGCTGAAACACCCCGTTCCGAACTAGAATCCCTAAAGCTATCAGTTGGAGAACTGTCTCAAATAATTCAGTCGCTACGAGAGGAGAATAGAAGGAACGGAGTCTTCTTTGACGAGAGAGTTACAGATAGAATCATTTCTGAAATTAGAAATAACCAATCGCAAAATTATAGTCGTTTTAGCCATAGAGCGATAGTTGAGCTAAGGCGGATTTATAAAGCCTTCTTAGAGTCAATCGTCAATCTTCCAGAAGACATTTCTGACATAATAAGTCCGAATATTAAAACGATGGGCGAAATAATCGCTTACATCGAGGAATTTTCTGATAAACGAGTATAATTATGGGAGTATGGCACCTAAGTTCTTGATTGCAAGAAATCCGGGAACGGCAGAAATCCGGGGACAGCAAAAATCCGGGGACAGAGAGAAATCCGGGGACAGGAGAGAAATCCGGGGACAGTATACTCGTTTCCCGTCATCCGCCCCAGCTGACTCACCCTCACGGCGCTTCGCGCCGCCCCTCTCCCTCGAGGGGAGAAGGGAGTTAGAGGTGCCGTGTCGCGTCCATGCGCTGGTGCAGGACGCGGGTGATGAAAATGCCCTCGGGCGTTGGGCGGTAGAAGAGGAAGTGCCGTTCCCCGGCCAGGCGGCGCAAGGCCGGCTTGCGGCCCTCGACTTCGCTACCCAGCAGCGGAAAATCGAGCAAGGTTGCGACGGCGGCGTCGATCCGCGCGGCATAGCGCTGCGCCTGTTCCGGCCCGAACTCGCCGGCGCCGTAGAGCCAGATGGCGAGCAGGTCGCGCTCGGCTGCCCGGCTAAAGCGCGCGCGCGGCATCGAAGCGGCGCGCGGCCTCCGCCCAGATTTCGTCGAGCGTCCGGTCGCTGACTCCGCTCGCCTCGCCCTCGTCGAGTGCTGCGTGCAAAGCCGCCAGCTTCTCGGCATGCTCGCGATCGGCGTCGATCAGCCGGGCCAGATACGCCTCCTCGCTCGGTGCCGCGCCGGCGGCGACTTGGCTTGTGAGCCATTGCGCTTGCGGCTCGGCGACGCGGTAGCGGGTCATGCCGGCAATCTACGGCCGCGCCCGGTGGCGGGCAAGGCGGGAAGGGTCGGATTCGAACCTGTCGGCGCCGCGGTCGCGCGGCTGTCCTGCAGCCAGGGTTTCGCGCTATCCCCCGGCCATGGCCGCTGCCCCAGCCCCGTTCCGCTGCCGCTCGATCGCCGCGGCGGCACCGGAAAGCCTGCGAAGCAAGAGCGCGAAGGTGTGCACTTCGTGACTTTCCTGACGGAACGTTACCGCCGCCGCCGGGGTTGAGGACAGGGTTGCGCAAGCCGGCGAGACCTGATTTAGATGCGAACAATTCGCAATAGCAGGACATGACAATGCGCAAATGGCACCGCTGGCTTTCCGTGATCTTCGGCGTCGTGCTGCTGTGGATCGCCGCCACCGGCCTGCTCAGCCAGATCGTGCCGATCCTTGCCGGGCCGGCACCGAAACCCGTCGCGGTCGCCGGCTTCGTCTGCCCGCCCGACTATACTTGCCGGCCCAAGGCGCCGCCCGCCGGCCTGCGCGGCTGGATCGGCACGCTCCACCACCTCCATTCCGGCGAAAGCTTCGGCCCGGCCGGCGTCGCCATTGCCACATTGGCCGGGGCGGCGATGCTGTTCTTCACCATTTCCGGCCTGTGGATGTATATCGAGATGTGGCGCAACCGCGCCCGCCGTGGCGTGACGCCCGGCTGGTTCTGGCGCTGAACCGACGCGCCGATCCCCGGTTTGTTGCTGTGAAAGCCGCCGCCGAATTGTGAGGCGGCGGCCGCCCTGCTAGGGAGCGTCGACACGGGCAGGGGGGCAGCGCGATGACGGCGATCGATTTTGCGCCGCCGGCGCCCGATCCGATCGTCGCGCGCCTGCTGCGGGACGGTCCCGACGCCGAATTGCATCCCGACGCCAGCCGCTTTTCCGAGGCAGAGGGGTTGGCGCTGCTCCGCCACTATTTCGCCCTGCTGCGCGCCGGCACGCCCCAGGCGAGTGACGCGCTGGCGGCGACGATCACCGGCGTCGGCGAAGCGGCGATGGCGAAATATCGCCACCCCCAGGCCTTCGCCTGCAAGAAGGGCTGCAGCTGGTGCTGTTTCCAGCTCGTCACCGTCAGCGCGCCGGAGATTTTCGCCATCGCCCGCCAGGTCCGCGCCATGCCGGCGCTGGCAGCGGCGCTGCCGGAAAAGGCCGCCAGGCGCCAGATCGACCCGGCGCGCTTCGCCGATCTGCGCAACCCCTGCGTCTTCCTCGATCGCGGCGCTTGCGGCATCCACGCCGTCCGGCCGCTGACCTGCCGCTATTATGCCTCCTTCGATGTCGGTGCCTGTCTGCGCCGGGTGAATGATCCCGACGCCAATGTGCCCTATCCCGGCGCCCATGTGCCGCTGCGCGCCTGGCAGGCGGCGATCCTGTTCGCGGCGCTGGGGGCGGCGGGGCTGCCGGTGCAGGATTATGAGCTTGGCGAGGGCGTGGCGCTGGTGCTCGCCGATCCGGGAATCGAGGCGCGCTGGTATGCCGGCGACGACGGGCTGGCAGCGGCCGCAAGCCAGCGCAGCCGGCCGGGGGCGGCAACGCTGGCGGCGGCGGCGGCCTGGTCGGCGCGGCTGTGATGGCGGGAGAGGAACCACGATGAGCGTACCGAAACCGCCGTTGACGGTGCAGGAACTGGTCGCCCGCGGCGCACCGGGCGGCATGGACGAAGGCCAGATCGTCGCGCTGACCCGCTATTGGGCGCAGCTGCTGGCGCTGAAGACGCCGGAAGCCAATGACGCGGTGGTCGGCATGGTCGGCAATATCGCGCAGCGCAGCCTGGCCAATATCGTCGCGCCCGGCACTTTTGCCTGCAAGAAGGGCTGCGCGCATTGCTGCAATTTCCATGTCGGGCTGTTCGCGCCGGAGGCCTTCCGCATCGCCCGGCAACTGCGGCGCACGCCGCAGGTGCGCGACGCGCTCGCCGATGTCGCGGCGCGCGTCGTCGGGGTGGCGCCGATGCAGCGGTCGCTGCTGCGCATCCCCTGCGCGCTGCTGCACCGCAATGCCTGTTCGATCCACCCGTTCCGGCCGCATTCGTGCCGGGCCTTCATGTCGATGGACGTCCTGGCCTGCATCGCCGCCGTCGATGGCCGGCCCAGCGAGATCCGCAGCGACAAGACCTATGACCTGACCGAAGGCCGCATCGGCGTCGCCTTCCTCGCGGCGATGGGCGCGGCCGGGCTTTTCATGCGCAGCTATGAGATCAACGCCAGCCTGACCATGCTGCTCGACGATCCCGGGCTGGAGGCGCGCTGGTACGCCGGCGAGGATGTTTTCGAAAGCCTGGAGGACGGCCTGACTCGCACCGATGGCGCGATCGCCGAGACGCTGGGCGACCTGATCTGGCATGCGCGGCGCTGAGATCGGGCGATGAAGCTGCCGCCACCCCCCGCCGCCGTCCGGCAGATCGCGGCGAAGGGCTTCGACGAGGCCGGCGCGGCGGCGCTCGCCCGCCATGGCTGGCGGCTGCTGCAAATGCGCGATGCCGCCGCTGGCGATGCGCTGGTGGCGCTGCTGCATGATCTGGCGGCCCGCAGCACGGCGCGCGCCGCCACCGCCATCGCCTGCCGCAAGGGTTGCGCCTTCTGCTGTCACCAGCATGTTTCGGCGCACGCCATCGAGGTTTTCGCGCTGGCCCGGCGCTGGCGCGGCACGGTGCCGGCAGCGGCGGGCAGCGCCTGCGCCCTGCTCGGGATGGATCGCGCCTGCACCGTTCATCCGGGGCGGCCGCTGGTCTGCCGGATGGTGGTTTCGACCGACGCCGGCGCGTGCGAGGCGGCGTTCGGCGGCGCCGCTGTCGAGGTGCCCTGGCCGCGCCATTTCATCGATACCGCCGCCTGGCTGGTGATGGCGCTCTGGGCCGGGCAACGGGCGCTTGGGCTGCCGGCGCGCGGCTATGCCCTGGTGCCGGCGCTGGCGGCGGTGGTGGCAGATCCGGGGCTGGAAGCACGCTGGTATGCCGGCGACGATGCCCTGGCGGCATTCTCGACCGATGCCGATGCGCCGCAGCCGGCGATGCTGGCGGCCGCCGATCGGCTGGCCGGGCTGGCGCGATTGCGCGAAGCCTAGGCCGGGTCCGCAACGCTTTCACGCTTGCGAAGTTTTTTGCTTGCGGAACGACCGCAGGATTGCGAGCGAGACACCATGGCTTCCGGACTTTTTGCCCTCATCGACGATGTTGCCGCCATCGCCAAAGTGGCGGCGGCCAGCCTCGACGACACCGCCGCCGCCGCCGCCAAGGCCGGCGCCAAGGCGGCGGGAGTCGTCATCGACGATGCCGCCGTCACGCCACGCTATGTGACCGGATTTTCCCCGGCGCGCGAGCTGCCGATGGTCGGCAAGATCGCGCTGGGCTCGCTGCGCAACAAGCTGATCATCCTGCTGCCGGCGGCGCTGCTGCTGTCCTGGCTGGCGCCCTGGGCGATCACGCCGCTGCTGATGGCCGGCGGCGCCTATCTCTGTTTCGAGGCGGCGGAAAAGCTGTGGGAATTGCTGACGCCGCACGATGAAGCCGCCGCAGCCGTGGCCGGCACGCCGACCGAGATCGAGAACGCCATGGTGACCGGCGCCATCCGTACCGACCTGATCCTGTCGGGCGAGATCATGGCGATCGCCCTGGCCAGCGTCGCCGACGTGCCGATTTTCGAACAGGCCGCCGTGCTGGCGGTGGTCGGGCTTGGCATCACGGTGGCGGTCTATGGCGCCGTCGCGCTGATCGTGAAGGCCGATGATGTCGGGCTGCACCTGGCCAAGAGCGGCAGCGGCGTGTTGCGCGGCGTCGGCCGGCTGCTGGTGGCGGGGATGCCGCCGTTCCTCATTTTCCTGTCGGGCCTCGGCACCGCGGCGATGCTGTGGGTGGGCGGCGGCATCGTCGTCCATGGCCTGGAGGAATATGGCGTGCACGAGCCCGGCCACAGCCTGCACGGTTTCGCCGCCGCCGCCGGGGCGGCGACGGGCGCGGCCGGCGGCGCGGTCGAATGGCTGGCCTATGCGGCGGGCTCGGGACTGGTCGGCCTGGCGCTCGGCGCCGTCATCGTTGCCGCCCTGCATCTGGTGCCCCGGCGCGGTCATTGACGCTGCCGGCTTGCTTGCGTATTGTAAGAGCAATACAGCAAGGAGCCTGTTGATGCGCCAGCGCCTGATCGTCGTCCCCTCGCTGCTGTTGCTGGCGCTTGCCGGCTGCGGCGACAAGCCCGAGGAAAAGGCCAGTTCCGTGACGATCGACATCGCCGGCGGCAGCGACAGCGACAAGGCCGGCGCAGGTACCAGTGATGCGACGGACGAAGATGTCGTCGCCATCGCCAGCGGTGCCGGCAAGGGCGAAGTCGCGATCAACCTGCCCGGTGGTTTCGGCGGCAAGTTCCGGGTGCCGGAAGACATCATGAGCGACGCCAAGGTCGATATCGACGGGGTCAGCCTCTATCCCGGCGCCAAGGTGCGCACCGTCAATGTCCGCGCCGACAAGAAGGACGGCCAGCGCGAAGGGACCGTCCGCATCGGCTTCTCCGCGCCCGCCGATGCCGCTGCCGTCGCCGACTGGTACCAGCAGCAGCTGGCGGCGAAGCAGGTCAAGGCGACGCGCAGCGGCGAGACGCTCACCGGGACGACATCGGACGGCGATCAGTTCACCCTGGCGATGACCCCGGCGACCGAAGGCTCGAGCGGCCTGCTGACGATCGTCGACAGCAAGGAGTGATTGGCGGCGGCCGGCCCTGGACCTACTCCAGATTGGCT
Organism: Sphingomonadales bacterium; assembly: GCA_027489695.1. GTDB lineage: Bacteria > Pseudomonadota > Alphaproteobacteria > Sphingomonadales > Sphingomonadaceae > Sandarakinorhabdus. The sequence continues at coordinate 3,755 of JAIXZK010000265.1, read as the reverse complement.
GCAAACAGACCCGCTCATGCCGAGCGAAGTCGAGGCACGTCCGGACGCACGGGGCGTGCCTCGACTTCGCTCGGCATGAGCGGGTCAGTGATTCAGCAAGACCTCGCCAGACTTTACAACCGCCCGCCGCCGAACGTGTCGCACCCGGCGATGGTGCCGGTATCGAAGCCGCGGCGGAACCAGCGCTGGCGCTGTGCCGAGGAGCCATGGGTGAAGCTTTCCGGCACGACGACACCCTGCGCCGCCTTTTGCAGCGTGTCGTCGCCAATGGCAGCGGCGGCGGTCAGCGCTTCGTCGATGTCGCCGGGATCGAGGATGTCCTGGTTGTCCTTGGCCCAGACGCCGGCGAGGCAATCGGCCTGCAGTTCCATCCTGACCTGCAGGGCGTTGCTCTGCGTTTCCGAGGCGCGCGCCTGCGCGTCACGCACCTGGTCCGAAATGCCGAGGATGGTCTGGATATGATGGCCGACTTCATGGCCGATCACATAGGCCGCGGCGAAATCGCCCGGCGCGCCGAAGCGGCGGTTAAGGTCGTCGAAGAAGCTGGTATCGAGATAGACCTTCTGGTCGGCCGGGCAATAAAAGGGCCCCATCGCCGCTTCCGCCGCGCCGCAGCCGGAGCGGACGCCGCCCGAGAACAGCACCAGCCGCGGCTCGCGATAGGGCTTGCCGACCTGTTCGGGGAACAGCTTGCCCCAGGTTTCTTCCGTCGTGCGCAGCACCTTGGCGACGAAGCGATCGGTTTCGCTGCGGGCGCCGGGCGCGGCCGCCGGCGCCGGCTGGCCGATCTGCTGCGTCGGCAGCGGGATGCCGCCACCGCCGGACAGGCCGCCGATCAGGGTGAGCGGATTGATGCCGAGCACCAGCGCGATCACCCCCAGGGCGACGATGGTGCCGCAGCCCATGCGGCCGCCGCCGAACGACAGGCCGCCACCGCCACCCGGCAGCCGGAAACCGCCGCTCTGGCCGCGCGCGTCCTCGATGTTGCTGCTTTCGCTTTCGTCGTCGAGGCGCATGCCGGTCCTTCCCGCGTTCCGGCGACGCTAACGCGGCACGCGCCGATTAGGAAGCAGGGCGCGATTGCGCAGCAGCAGCATGGCAAGACGGAGCAACATGGCGATCCCTTCGCAAAAACGCATGACAGGGTGGCGACAGGCGGGGCGAGCGCCTATGCTCCCCTTGCGCAAGCCGGCGTTGTTGCACATCTGCAACCCTGTGTGACCCAGGCGGTCACGAGTTGAGCCGGCCAGCGGGCCATCAGGCGGGACAGTGATGCGCGATCCTTATGTGGTTCTGGGTGTCGGCAAGCAGGCCAGCGAGACTGAGATCAAAAAGGCCTATCGGCGCCTGGCCAAGGCCAATCACCCCGACGCCAATGCTGACAATCCGAAGAAGCTGGAAGCGTTCAAGGAGGCCAATGCCGCCTATGAGCTGCTCTCCGATGCCGACAAGCGGGCGCGCTTCGATCGCGGCGAGATTGACGCCGAAGGCAATCCGACCTCGCCGTTCGGCGGGTTTCGTCCCGGTGCCGGCGGCGGCGGCTTCGGCGGCGGCCGGGCCGGGCCCGATCCCTTCGGCCGCGGCCGACCGGACATGGCGGCCGGCGCCGACGATCTGTTCGCCGAACTGTTCGGCGGGCGCTCGCCGTTCGGCGGCAGCAGCGGTTTCCGCACCCCGCCGCAGAAGGGCGCCGATGTCGCCTATCGCCTGGTGGTACCGTTCGAGGAAGCCGCGACGCTGAAGCCGCAGCGGGTGACGCTGCGATCCGGCAAGACCGTCGAGCTGAAGCTGCCGGCCGGTGTCGAGAGCGGTCGCCAGATGCGCATGGCGGGGCAGGGCGAGCCGGGGCCGGGCGGTGCCGGCGATGCGCTGGTGACGCTGGAAATCGGCCGCCACCGCCATTTCGTCCGCGATGGCGACGATATCCGGCTCGACCTGCCAGTGACGCTGGGCGAAGCAGTGGCCGGGGCCAAGGTGCGGATGCCGACCGTCGAAGGCGCGGTGACGCTGACGCTGCCGCCGGGCACGACCTCCGGCCGGGTGTTCCGCCTGAAAGGCCGCGGTTTCAGCCGCGCCGATGGCAGCCGCGGCGACCATCTGGTGACGGTGATGATCGATGTGCCCGCCGACGATGCCGGCTTGCGCGATTTCGTCGCCGGCTGGACGGATGCGCGCGATGTACGACGGGATCTTGGCGTTTAGCGGCGCGCCCGGGCGTTGTGCCGCTGATGCTCCTGCTCGATCGCCTCGCCATCCGCCACAGCCGCCTCTGGGCGGTGCTGCGCGAGACCATCGCCGGCGTGTTCCGGCTGGGTTTCGTCCATGCCGGCAACTTGGCCTATCTGTCACTGCTGACGCTGTTTCCCTTTGCCATCGTGGTGGTGACCGTGGCCGGCTCGCTCGGCCGCACCGCCGATGGCGTGCGGGCGATCGCTGGCTTTCTGGGCGCGCTGCCGCCGCCGGTGGCGGCATTGCTGGAAGCGCCGATTGCCGAAGTCGTCGGCCACAACGCCTCTTCCGGGCTGCTGACCCTGGGCCTGCTGGTGACGCTGTGGTCGGTCACCGGCTTCATCGAGACGATTCGCGCCATCATCCGCGAGGCCTATGGCGCGGTCGGCTCGGCCTCGTGGCAGCACCGCGCCGGTTCGCTGCTGGTCGTCTTCGTCGCTGTCTTCGCCATGCTGGCGGCGCTGGCGGCGCAGGTATTCCTTTCGGGTGCCGAAACCTTCGTCGCGCAGCTGATGCCGTTCACCGGCGCGCTGCTGCCGGGTCTGGGGCTGCAGCGGCTGGTGCCGGCGGCGATCATCTTCGGCTCGATCTGGTCGGTGTTCTTCGTGCTGACGCCGAAGCGTTATCGTGCCGCGGGGGCGCCGATCTGGCCGGGCGCGGCGGTCGTCACCCTCACCTGGGTCGGCAGCATCATGGCGCTGCCGCCTGTGCTGGCGCGGATGGGCAATTACACGCTGACCTATGGCAGCCTGGCCGGGGTGATCGTGGCGTTGCTGTTTTTCTACATCATCGGCCTGTCGCTGGTGGTTGGTGCCAATCTGAACGCGGCTCTCGCCAAATTGCGGACAAGGCAGCTAAAGGAATTGCAGGCGTCGTTGCGATAGCGGGGATTGATGAGCGGATTGATGAACGGCCGGCGCGGCCTGATCATGGGCCTGGCCAATGATCGCAGCCTGGCCTGGGGGATTGCCAAGGCGCTTTCGGCGCAGGGCGCGGAAATGGCCTTTTCCTACCAGGGCCCGGCGATGGAAAAGCGGGTGCGCCCGCTGGCCGAGCAATTGGGCGTGGCGCGATTGTTCGATTGCGATGTGGCGGACGTTGCCAGCCTCGATGCCTGTTTTGCGGGCCTGGCGGCGGAATGGCCGACGATCGATTTCCTCGTCCATGCCATCGGCTTTTCGGACAAGAACGAGCTGCGCGGCCGCTATGTCGATACCAGCGCCGAAAACTTCGCCACGACGATGCACATCAGTGTCTACAGCTTCACCGCGGTGGCGCAGCGCGCGGCGGCTATGATGCCCGAGGGCGGCTCGCTGCTGACGCTCAGCTATTATGGCGCCGAAAAGGTCGTGCCCCATTACAACGTCATGGGCGTCGCCAAGGCGGCGCTGGAAACCAGCGTCAAATATCTGGCGATGGACCTGGGCCCCGAGAATATCCGCGTCAACGCGATCTCCGCCGGCCCGATCAAGACGCTGGCGGCGAGCGGCATCGGCGATTTCCGCTACATCATGAAATGGAACGAG
>JAIXZK010000271.1 GCA_027489695.1 Sphingomonadales bacterium | reverse complement strand
CTTCGGCGCCGCCGACCGCCAGCGGTCGACATGGCACTGCGCTAGCGACGCTCGGCCAGCAGCATGGCACCCCGCGCAACCATCGCCAGCGCCGCGTCCACCGTGACGCCGCCGTCCTGACCGGTTGCCGCAAAGTCGCGCGCCAGCGCATCCCGATCGCGCGAACCGTCGAGCAACGCCAGAAAGGCGCGTGCCCGTGGATCCGCAATCTCAGCCGAGCGATGGTCGAGCGTCGCGACGACCCGCCGCCCTTCGGCGATCTGCATCCGGATCAGGGGGCTGGCCAGCGGACGCTCGCCAGGCGTGAGCGTGAAGGGCGCCGGCACCGCATGCAGGTCGAGCATCCGCTCGTCGACGAGCCGGAACAGCGCCAGCAGATGCTCATAGCCCAGCGACAGGTCCGCCAGAGCGATCCGTCCGGGCGCTTCGCGACCCAGCGCACGCAGAACGCCGGCAAGGGCGGCGTCGGCCACCTCGATGCGAGTGTCGCCTGCCACGAACTCGCCCGGCGCTTCCTCGCGCAGATGCCCCGACGCCCAAAGGCCGCCAAGCGCCACCGCATCGATGCGCCGCGCCGGCGCGCGATCCGCATGGACGAACAGGCTCGATCGGAAATAGCGCCCCTGGGCGAAGTCGAGCGCCTCCAACTGCTGTACGAGCGCGGCCGGCTCCGGCTCCGGTGCGTCGTCCCAGGCAAAGGACTGGCGCAGCAGCCCCTTGCCACTTTCGTTGAGATAGCAGAGCCCCGCCTCGGCACAGGCGCGGGCGACGTCGCCGATCGACTGGGGCGCGTAGCAATCGCCCATCTCGTCGTGGAATACCACCTCGCCCGGTCGCGACTGCATGGCCTCGGCCTCGCGGCGCATCGCGGCGATGATCGGCTCGTCCTGCGCCTGCGGCACCGCGAATTCGGCGAGCAACGCCCTAGCCGCGGCCAGCGCCTCAGCCGGCGGCAGATCGGGGTCGAGGTGCGAGCGCAGCAGGCCGCGCACCGCCATCCGGCTATAGCCGCCCGGGAGCGCATTGTAGCTGATCATCGCCACGCCATCGGGCGACAGCAGTCGTGCGATCAGCCGCGGGATCGCTGCGCGCACCACTTCCGGCACCCAGGCATAGACGCCGTGCGCGACGATATAGTCGAACGGACCCTCGAGCTGGTCCGCGGCCTTGAGGATGTCGAGCACCAGATGGCGGACATTAGTGATGCCGGCCGCATCCGCCCAGCGCTGCCCGCGCGCGATCGCGCTGGGGGCGAGGTCGAAATTGACGAAGCTGGCGTCCGGGAAGGCGACGGCAAGCGCCATCGCGTGCAGCCCGTCCCCGCCGCCGATCTCCAGATAGCGCGCGGTCGCGGGATCAGGCGGATTCAACCCATGCAACCGCGCCACCATCGCCATCCGCTCCGGCTGCGCCTGGCGGAAAATGGCCGAGGGATAGGGGACGGTGTCGTAGGGGGTCACTAATTAAATATCCCATTGAACTGATTTCATCTCATGCAAAAAGCTTTTATGCCGCCATTAGCACAATACTTTTAATGCAGATCGGTAATACTTTAGACGATCATCGATGCCATTTTCTCCGCCATTTACCAATCTCGTTACTTTTCTATTTATCGATATGACACTCGCCTCAGATAAATGATCAACAAGCTCCGATACCGCCGATGCATTTTTTATCATTGAGAAAAAAAACGCGGAAGCCTTCATGTTCACGACAATGTCTGTCTCGATGATATCAGGATTTTTGACGAGATCGATATTTATGCCGTCACCAACCTTTTTGTACATGGCCTTGCCGGTGATCTGTATGGCCCCTCTGCCATGATATTTATAGCCGTCGCCTTTCTCATCATTTCCTAGATCAAGACGATTTCCGTACCAATATTCAAAATAATCTTCAATATTTTCCGCCGTATACGGGACGCGATAGCTTCCCGGCAGTTGGAAGATTTTACTGGTCCAGAGCTCACGGAATTTCCGCATTTCATGACTCTCGACGGCTATTTGCGATATAAAGCTCGCCACCTTTTTGGGAGTAACTATATCATAGGCAGACATCGCCAAATTTAGGGGAATATAATACTCTGCCTTAGCAGCAGGCATTATTGCGTGCAGTATCTTACCGGGCACGGGAGATATCCTCTCCATGAACGCCCTGACGTTACCCCTCTCCAACGCTCCCCCCATTCAAGCGATGCCTACCTTTGGCGAACCCAAGATAAACTTAAATAATATTCTACACAGCCCACAGCAAATCCGTCCTCTGCGAACAGCTGCCGTCATAATATAAATAACGCAATGTACGTATATGGACCTCACCCAAACACGTAACTGAACCCGCTCTCCCCAACCCCCACATCGATCCGCGACACTTCCTCGCCCGCCATCTGCTTCTCGAGCAACGCGATCGAAAGTTCCGGCAGCATCGTGTTGGTGAGGATCGCATCGATCAGGCGGCCGCCGCTCGCCACTTCGTTGCAGCGCGAGACGATGAGGTCGACCACGTCCTGGCCATAGTGGAAGGCGATGCCGTGATTGTCGCGGATGCGCTTGACGACGCGGTCCAGCTGCAGCCG
>JAIXZK010000007.1 GCA_027489695.1 Sphingomonadales bacterium | reverse complement strand
TGGCGCTGGGCGCCGCCGCCGGCGAGACGATCCGCGTCAGCCTGGGGCCAGCGACCACAGCGGCGGAAATCGACGCCTTTGGCGATGCCTGGCTCGCCATGGCGGCACGGCTGACGCCGCGGGTGGCCGCATGACGGTGACCGGCACTTTCCTCCCCCTTGAGGGGGGAGGCGACTCGCGCGAAGCGCGGCTGGAGGGGGTGGTCGCCACCTGCCGAAATTTCGTCGCATGGCGACCACCCCCTCCCGGGCCGCGCCGAAGAGGCGCGTCTCTCGCCTCCCCCCTCCAGGGGGAGGAAAGATTATGACCATGCCGATCTATCTCGATTATGGCGCGACCACGCCGCTCGATCCCGACGTCGCTGCTGCCATGGCGCCCTGGGGCGTCGACGGCTTCGGCAATCCGCACAGCGCGCATCTGTGGGGCTATCAGGCCAGGGCCGCCGTCGAACTGGCGCGCGGCGAGATCGCCGCCACCATCGGCGCCGCGCCCGAGACGATCGCCTTCACCTCCGGCGCCACCGAAGCGGCGAACTGGGCGCTGAAGGGCGTGCTCACCGCGCCGGGCCAGACCCGCCGCCGCATCGTGACGCTCGCCACCGAGCACAGCTGCGTCCTTGAAACCGCGCAATATCTGGAATCGATCGGCGCGCAACTGACGGTGCTGCCGGTGCGCGACGACGGCCGGCTCGATATCGGCGACCTCGAACGCGCGCTCGGCGAGGATGTGGCGATCGTCGCTGCCATGCTGGTCAACAACGAGATCGGCGTTGTCCAGGACATCGCCGCCATCGCCGCTGCCGCCCATGACGTCGGCGCGGTGCTGTTCTGCGATGCGGCGCAGGGCTTCGGAAAGGTCGCCATCGATGTCGATGCCATGGGCATCGACCTGTTGGCGATGACCGCCCACAAGATTTACGGCCCGAAGGGCGTCGGTGCGCTCTACCGCCGGCCGTTCACGCGGCTGACGCCACTGCTCCACGGCGGCGGCCAGGAAGACGGCCGCTCCGGCACGCTGCCGACGGCGCTGATCGCCGGCTTCGGCGCCGCGGCGCGGATCGCCCGCGAGCGGATGGATACCGATCGCGCGCATGCCGAAGCCTTGTCGGCGCGGCTGCTCGCCGGACTCACCGTGCCGGTGCGGGTGCATGGGAGCCGCAGCGCGCGCTGGCCGGGCAATCTCAACCTCGGCTTTCCCGGCGTCGCGCGGCCGATCCTGCCGCACCTGGCCGGCATCGCCGCCTCCTCGGGGTCGGCGTGCAGCCAGCTCTCCGGCCGGCCGAGCCATGTGCTGACCGCGCTCGGGCTCGACGACATCGCCGCGAAATCGGCGCTGCGCCTCGGCTTCGGGCGCTTCACGACCACGGCCGAGATCGACGCCGCCGCTGCCGCCATCAACACCGCCGCCACCAGCTTGCGGCAGGAGGCTGCATGACCATCATCCGTTTCATCGCCGCCGACGGCACGCCCGGTCCCGAGATCGAGGCGCCGCCCGGCACCCGCCTGCTTGATCTTGCCCAGGCGCATGGCCAACCGCTGGAGGGCACCTGCGAAGGCGCCATGGCCTGTTCGACCTGCCATGTGCTGATCACCGGCGCCGATGCCGCCCGCCTGCCCCGGCCCAGCGAGGAAGAGGAGGACATGCTCGATTTCGCCGTCGGTGCCGGCCGCGCCTCGCGCCTCGCCTGCCAGATCCGGCTGACCGCCGATATCGGCGCGCTGGAGGTGCGGATGCCGGCGGGCAGTGTCGACATGAGCCGGCGCTGAGACCGTGCCGCTGGCGGGCGACTTGAAATTGCAATCATTCGCGGCCTAGGACCATCCGATCCTTGGCGCGACGGAACAAATGGCCAGTCTCGATGCACCGTCGCCCGCGCCGCGCTCCCGTCGCACCGCCGGCGCTGCCAGCCGTCATCTGCTGAAAGCGATCTCGTGGCGGATCGTCGGCACGCTCGATACCTTCCTGCTCTCGATGCTGCTGCTGACCTTCCTCGGTCCGCTGCTCGGGCTGGCGCCGACGCATGGCGGCCATGCCCGCACCGCCGGGTTGATCGCGGCCACCGAAGTCGCCACCAAGATCGCCCTGTTCTGGGTGCATGAATGGGCCTGGGCGCGGCTGCACTGGGGCGCGCGTGCCGGCCCGCGTGATCAGCGCTGGCGCAGCTTTGCCAAGGCATTTTCCTGGCGGCTGTTCGCCAGCCTCGACACGACGATCCTGGCGCTGATCTTCACTGGCAGCCTCAGGATGGCGATCTCGATCGGCGGCGCCGAAGTGATCACCAAGATCTTCCTCTATTATCTGCACGAGCGCGCCTGGGAGCGGGTGGCGATCGGCAAGCCGAACACCGCCACGGCGACGGTGACGGAACGGGGCTGACCGCCTCAGCCCTGGGTCACGAAACAGGCGCGGCCGGAAAAGGCGATGCGGGCGCAGACATCGCGTGCCGAACGCTGGTTGGGGAACGGCCCGAGCTGGAGTTTGACGATGCTGCCATCGCTGGCGAAGATCGGTGCCCGGCCGCCGATGACGGTCTTCTGCTGGGTCTTCACTTCGCTCCACACCGCTTCGGCGAGCGCCCGCTTCGAATAGGCGCCGAGCTGGACGCGCCATTGCGGTGGCGGCGCTGCCGCAGCGGTGACTGGCGCCGGGGCGGTGCCGGTGGCGACCGTCGGCAGTGGCGGGGCGATGCCGGCCGGGGGCCGCACGGCTGCGATTACAGTCCCGGATGGCGCGATGGCCGTCGGCGTCGAACCCGGCGCCGCCACTGCGGCGCGTGGCGGCGGGGCGGCGCTGGCAGTGACGCTGGCCGCTGCCACCGGCACGGACCGCGTCGCCGGAGGCGTGATTGTCGTTTCCGCCAGCGCACCCCCGGCGCCAGGTCGATCAGCGACCGCGGCTTCGGTCGGTCGCGCCGCGGCTGGCGGCGCCGCGCGCGTTTCGGCGAGCTGGATCGTCGGCGGGATCGGCGCCGGACCGGTTGCGGGCGGCGGCCCCGCGGCCGGCGGTGCCGAAACCGCCGGCGGCGCAAGCCGGGCGCCGCCTTGCCGGACCAGCGACCAGATCGTCGCGCCAAGGCTCGTCGGTCGCGCCGCGCCATCGCCGGGCGCGGCGCTGGCCAGGGCCTCGCGCGGCGCGCCCGGGACAAAGGCCGGCGGCAGCCCGCGCCCGGCGGCAAGGCTGGCGGCGATCTCCTCGCCATTGGCACGGTCGGCAGCGGCAATGCTGTTGGCCAGCGCATCGAGCGACTGCTGGCTCTGTGGCAGGCCCTGCGCCGCGGCGCGCGACAGATAGGCCCAGGCCAGCGCCTGGCTGCGCGCCACGCCATCGCCATTCCAATGCGCGATGCCGAGCACATATTGCGCCCGGCGCTCGCCGCGGTCGGCAGCGGCCTTCAGCCACAGCACCGCCTCGGACTTTTCGCCGGCCTGGAACAGCAGAATGCCGAGATTGGCCTGGGCCGGCAGATGGCCCTTGGTGGCGGCCTTGCGGAACCAGTCGCGCGCCAGCACCGGATCGCGCGGCAGTGCCCGGCCGAGCTTGTAGGCCTGGCCGAGGTTGAACATCGCATCGGCATCGCCGGCGGCGGCGAAGGGCTGCCACATCGCCACGGCGGCGCTGTCGTTGCCGGCGCGCCACAGCTCGACACCCTGGCGGACGCTCGGCGGCGGCGGCGCCGGCGGCGCCGCGGGTGGCGGTGGTGGCGGCTTGCGCCGGGCCGCCGCCACCGGTGCCGCCAGTACCAGCAGCAGCGCTGCCGCCGGGGCTAGCCGCGCCACACGATTTCCCCGCCCTTGATGGTCATGCGCACCCGGCCGGCGACCGGCAGGCCATCGAAGGGGGTGTTGCCGGCGCCGATGCTGGCATTGCTGTCGATCCGCCATGGAGCATGTGGATCGAACAGAAACAGGTCGGCGGCTGAGCCGGGGCTTAACGTGCCGGCCGGCAGGCCGAACAGCGCCGCCGGCGCCGCCGTCATGGTGCGCAACACGGCCGGCAAATCCATCACTTCGTCGCGAACCAGCGCCAGCGCCAGCGCCAGCAGCGTCTCGGCGCCGGCCATGCCGGGCAGCGCATCGGCGAACGGCAGGCGCTTGTCCTCCTGGGTGCGCGGATCATGGCCCGACGCGATGATCCCGATCGTGCCATCGGCGAGGCCGGCGCGCACTGCCTGCCGGTCGCGCTCGTCGCGGAGCGGCGGCGACAGCCGGGCGAAGGTGCGGAAACCGGTGACCGACGTGTCGTTCAGCAGGAAATGCGCCGGCGTCACCCCGGCGGTCACCGGCACGCCGCGCGCCCGGGCGGCGCGCACCATGTCAATAGCCTCGGCGGTGGTTACCTGGCGGATGTGCAGCGGCGCGTCGGTCGCTTCGGCAAGGCGGATGTCGCGCGCCACCGCCAGCGCCTCGACCCAGGCCGGCGCCGCGGCAAGGCCGAGCCTTGTCGCGGTCTCGCCCTCGGTGGCAACGGCGCCAGCGGCGAGATCGGCGTCCTCGGCATGGGCGACGACCGGCATGGCAAAGGCACCGCTCCACGCCAGCAGCCGGTGCATGACGGCGGAGGAGGCGACGGCGCCCCGCCCGGTGGCGACGCCGACGGCGCCGGCGGCGCGGCCGAGGCCGATATCGGCAAGCTCCCGCCCGGCCAGGCCGCGGGTGCCGGCGACCAGCGGATGCACCCAGACATCGG
>JAIXZK010000382.1 GCA_027489695.1 Sphingomonadales bacterium | reverse complement strand
TGCGCGGCTGCGTGGTGCTGGCGCGGATCCGGGCATTCCGCGCCGCCGAGATGCTGCGGGTGATGGCGGGCAGCGGCGACGCCGCCACCGTCTGGAATCGCCAGTCATGATGCCCCACCCCATGCTCATAATGATTCAGGGCCAGCCATGACGCTCGATACGCCGATGACGCCGGTTCGCCTGGGCGCCGCCCGGCTGGGCGTCGTGCTGGTCAACTACAAGCGCGCCGACGATACCATCGAATGCCTTGAATCGCTGTTGCGCAGCCCGCTGGCGCTGCGCGTCGTCGTCGTCGACAACGACAGCGGCGATGGCTCGATGGACGCGATCGCCGCCTGGGCGGCCGGCCAGCGCATCGTGGCGCCGGCGTCGCCGACGATGAAGCTGGCAACGCCGCCGCTGCCCAAGCCGATCCCGCTGGCGCGGCTGACCGCGGCCGAGGCCGAGGCGACGGCGCCACGGGCGGCGCTCACGCTGATCGACGCCGGGCGCAACGGCGGCTTCGCGGCAGGCAACAACATCGGCCTGCGCCACCTGCGCCGCGACCCGGCGCTCGAACATTTCTGGCTGCTCAACAACGACACGGTGGTCGAATCGAGCGCCGCCGGCGCCCTGCTCGACCGCATGGATGCCACCCAAGGCGTCGGCATGTGCGGCACCATCGTGCGCTTTTACTGGCGGCCGGACCGGGTGCAGGCGCTGAACGGCCATCGCTTCAACATGATGACCGGCACCTCACGCGGCATCGCCGCCGACGAGCCGGCCGCGGCGCCGTTCAATCCCGCCGAAGTCACCCGCGCCACCGATTTCGTGCTCGGCGCCAGCCTTGGCGTCAGCCGCGCCTTCCTCGATGCCGTTGGGCTGATGGAGGAACGCTATTTCCTCTATTTCGAGGAAATCGACTGGGCGGTGCGCATGCCGAAGCGCTTCCGCATCGCCTTTGCCCATGGCGCCATCGTCTATCACAAGGAAGGCGGCGCCATCGGATCGTCGGGCACGCCCGGCGCACGCAGCGCCTTTTCCGATTATTGGCTGATGCGTTCAAGGCTGCGCTTCATCCGCCGTCACAGGCCATGGCTGCTGCCCTGGCACTGGCTGGTGGCGCTGTCGGTGGTCGGCCGCCGCCTGATCCGCCGTCAGCCGGCCAAGGCCGCCGCGATGCTGCGGGCTTTGGTGGGTCTTGGATATTGACCATGGGCGACGCGCCGCGCATGGACGAACGCAGCCAGCGTGCGACAAGAAGTGTGAATTGGGAGTGGCAGGAATGATCTCGGCTCGGACTGCAATGCTGGCGCCGCTGGCGCTCACCCTCGTTCTTTCGGGTTGCGACAACGCCGCCAAGGCGCCGGAAGGCCAGGTGGTGGCGACCGTCGATGGCAAGGAAGTCACCATCCATGAAATGAACGCCGAACTGGCGCAGTTGCAGAATGCCGGCAACGCCCCGCGCAAGCTGCTGGAGCGCGTCGCGCTGGCCCGCGTCATCGAACGCAAGATGCTCGCCGAGGAAGCCCGCAAGCGCAATCTCGACAAGAACCCGCAGTTCCTGCTGATCAAGCAGCGCGCCGATGAATCGCTGCTGGTGCAGGCGCTGCAGGCCGATATCCAGGCCAAGGTGCAGCCGATCACCCGCGAAGCCGCGCAGAAGTTCGTTGCCGAAAACCCGCAGATCTTCGGCGATCGCAAGATCTTCAGCCTTGATCAGATCGCCTTCCTGCAGCCGGCGAACTTCGAACAGCTGCCGCTGAAGCAGGCCAACACCATGGCCGAAGTCGAGCGCCTGCTGATCGACGCCAATATCGAATATCGCCGCGCGCCGCAGCAGCTCGACTCGCTGACCCTCAACCCGCGGCTGACCGACGAAATCGTCAAGCTGACCAACGCCAGCAACCCCGAGCCGTTCATGTATGCCGACCAGCCGCAGGGAGCGCCGGCCCCGGTGATCTATGTCAACAGCGTCACCGGCACCAAGGCGCAGCCCTTCGCCGGCGAACGCGCCATCGCCTTTGCCCAGCAGATCCTGCAGCGGCAGGAAGTGCAGAAGCGCCTCGCGACCGAGCTGAAGAAGTGGCAGGAAGCGTACAAGGCCAAGATTACCTACGGCAAGGGCTATGGCGCGCCGGAACTGCCCAAGCCCGGCGCCACCGCCGGCGCCGGCCCGGGCGCCGGTGCCGCTGGCGCCAGCGCGCCGGCAGCAGCGGCGCCGGCAGCGGCTCCCGCTGCCAAACCGGCCGGCTGAGACCCGTTTACCGACCCTGTCCGCTCGAACCGGCCGGAGTGCCCGATGTCGTCTTTGAGACCGCTGCGTATCGGGCTGCTCTGGCACGCCGTGGCCAATGGCAATCTCGGCGTCGGCGCGCTCAGCGTCGGCAATATCGCGCTGTGCCGGGCGGCGGCGGCCCGCGCCGGGGTTGAACCGCGCTTCACCATCTTCGGCCCGCGCGAAGCCGCCACCCCCTATGTTACCGGCCCCGATATCGAAGTGCGCCAGATCGCCGGGCGCTACATGCTGTCACCCGGCGGCTATCGCGCCGATCTGAAACCGCTCGGCATAATGCTCGACATCGGCGCCGGGGACAGTTTCGCCGATATCTACCCGGACAAGCGCTTCGCCTATATCATGGCAACCAAGGCGCTGTGCCTGTGGTCGGGAACGCCGCTGGTCCTCAGCCCGCAGACGATCGGCCCCTTCACCCGCCAGCCGCACAAGCGCATGGCAGCCTGGGCCTGCGCCAAGGCGGCGGCGGTCTTCGCCCGCGATCCGATCTCGATGCAGGTGCTCCGCGAGATCGCGCCGACGGCCAATGCCTTTCAGGTCATCGATGTCGCCTTCGCCCTGCCCTTCGATCGCCAGCCCAAGGCCATCGGCAAGACCCGCGTCGGCATCAACGTCTCGGGCCTGCTGATGAGCGGCGGCTATGCCGGCGGCAATGAATATGGCCTCGCCTTCGATTACCCGGCATTGAACCGCCGGCTGATCACGGCGCTGCTCGCCATGCCGGATGTCGAGGTCCACCTCATCCCGCACGTCAATTCCGTGCTGCCGAGCGATGACGACGGCCGCGCCTGCGACCAGCTCCATGCCGAGTTTCCGGCAACGGTGCGGGTGCCCGATTTCGCCTCGCCATCGGCTGCCAAAAGCTACATTTCCGGTATGGATTTCGTGACCGGCGCGCGCATGCACGCGACCATCGCCGCCTATTCGGCCGGCGTTGCCGTCGTGCCGATCAGCTACAGCCGCAAGTTCGAGGGCCTGTACCGCGGCCTCGACTATCCTTGGCTGGTCCAGGCCAAGGGCATGGATACCGATACGGCGCTGGTCTATCTGCTCGACGCCTTCGCCCGCCGTGACGAGCTGGCCCGCGACATCCACCGTGGCGATGCGGTGGTGGCGCAGGGCCTCGAAACCTATACCGCCGAACTGGCGGCGCTGTTCGCGGCGGCGGCGGCGTGACCTCGCCTGCCCTCGCCCGGGTCGAAAAAGGCCAGCTCTGCACCGGCTGCGGCCTTTGTGCCGCGATCGCCGCCAATGTCGAAATGCGCATGGTGGCGCCGGGCTATCTGCGCCCCCAGGCCACCGGCCCGGTGACCCCCGACGAGGATCGCGCCATCGCCGCCGCCTGCCCGGCGCTGGTGGTCGACGAAGGCGACCGGCCGCGGCCGCCGATCGACGATGCCATCTGGGGGCCGAGCTATTTCACCGGCACCGGCTTCAGCACCGATGCAGCGCTGCGCCACCAGGCGTCGTCGGGCGGCGTGCTTTCCGGGCTGCTCGTCCATGCGCTCGCCTCGGGGCTCGTCGATTTCGTCGTGCAGACCGGCGCCGATCCCTATCTGCCGACCGCCAACCTCACCCATGCCACCGCCAACCGCGACGAGGTCTTCGCCGCCGCCGGCTCGCGCTACGCACCGTCGGCGCCGCTGGCGCAGCTGGAGGAATGGCTGGCGCGCCCCGGCCGCTTTGCCTTTGTCGGCAAGCCCTGCGACGTCACCGCGCTGCGCGCCCGCGCCCGCCACGATCCGCGCATCGATGCCAAGGTGCCACTGATGCTGGCGTTCTTCTGCGCCGGCATCCCGAGCAGCGCCGGCACCGGCCGCATCCTCAAGCGCCTGGGTGTCGAACCGCAGGACCTCGCCGGTTTCCGCTATCGCGGCGATGGCTGGCCGGGTTTTGCCACCGCGACGCGCCACGACGGCACGGCCGAGCGGATGAGCTATGCCGACAGCTGGGGCGATATCCTTTCAAAAGAGGTGCAGTTCCGCTGCAAGATCTGCCCCGATGCCATCGGCAATGTCGCCGATATCGCCTGCGCCGATGCCTGGTATGGCGATGAGCGCGGCTATCCGAGCTTCGAGGAACAGGACGGCCGCAGCCTGGTCATCGCGCGCACGCCTGTCGGTGCGGCGCTGCTGAAGGAGGCCGTCGCCGCCGGGCGCATCGAGAAGGCCCCGCTCGACATTCGCGAGATCGACAAGATGCAGCCGGCCCAGGCCCGCCGCAAGCGCCAGATCCTGTCGCGGCTCGCGGCGATGGCGGTTGCCGGGCGGCCGGTGCCCCGCTATCGCGGCCTGCAGCTCTGGGCAGCGGCGGCGCAGGACAAGCCGCTGGCACAAGCCAAGAGTTTTGCCGGGTTGCTGCGGCGGCTGATGCAGGGGCGGGCGTGATGACGAACAGGCGCGGAATCATTCTGGCAGGCGGATCGGGTACCCGGCTCTACCCGCTGACCAAGCCGGTCTCGAAACAGCTGATGCCGGTCTATGACAAGCCGATGATCTATTATCCGCTGTCGGTGCTGATGCTCGCCGGCATCCGCGAAGTGCTGATCATCACCACGCCGGCCGACAGCGCCGCCTTCCGCGGCCTGCTCGGCGATGGCTCCGATTGGGGCATGCGCATCGACTATGCCGTGCAGCCCGAGCCCAAGGGCCTGGCACAGGCCTATCATATCGGTGCGGATTTCGTCGGCGACGGCCCGTCGACGCTGATCCTGGGCGACAATATCTTCTACGGCCATGGCCTGCCCAAACTGCTGGCCCGCGCCGACAGCCGCGATGATGGCGCCACTGTCTTCGGCTATTATGTCAAGGATCCGCAGGCCTATGGCGTCGTCTCCTTCGACGCCGAAGGCCGCGCCGCGACCATCGAGGAAAAGCCGGCGGCGCCCAAATCCAACTATGCCGTCACCGGGCTGTATTTCTACGATGGCGATGCCGTGCGGCTGGCCCGCGACGTCCAGCCCTCCCCGCGCGGCGAGCTCGAAATCACCGACCTCAATCGCGCCTATCTCGAAGCCGGCAAGCTCCATGTGGAGCTGATGGGCCGCGGTTTCGCCTGGCTCGATACCGGCACGCACGGCTCGCTGCTGGATGCCGGCCTCTATGTCCGCATCGTCGAGGAACGCCAGGGGCTGAAGATCTGCTGCCCCGAGGAAATCGCCTGGCGCCAGGGCTTCATCGACGCCGAACAACTGGCGCGCCTCGCCGAACCGTTGCGCAAGTCGGGCTATGGCGAATATCTGCTCGGCCAGCTGAAGCAGGCATGATCGTCCGATGATCGTCCACGACACCCCCCTGCCCGGCGTCAAGCTGATCGAGCCGAAAGTCTTCGGCGACGAACGCGGCTTCTTCCTCGAAAGCTGGAACGCCAGCGTGTTCGCCGCCAATGGCCTTGACCTGGCGTTTGTGCAGGACAATCACAGCCGCTCGGCCCGGGGCGTGCTGCGCGGGCTGCATTATCAAATGTCGACTCCGCAAGGGAAGCTGGTGCGCGTCACCAGCGGCGCCGTCTTCGATGTCGCCGTCGATATCCGCCGGTCGAGCCCGCACTTCGGCCGCTGGGTCGGCTATGAACTGAGCGAGTCCAACAAGCGCATGCTCTGGGTGCCGCCCGGTTTCGCCCATGGCTTTCTGGTGCTCTCGGAAAGCGCCGATTTCCTCTACAAATGCACGACGCTCTACGACGCGCCGAACGATCGCGGCATCCGCTGGGATGATCCCGCCATCGGCATCGACTGGCCGTTGGCCGGCATGACCCCGCAGCTTTCCGGCAAGGACAGCGTGGCGCCTTGCCTCGCCGAGGCCGAGGTCTTCGCATGAGGGCCTTGATCGCCGGGTCCGGCGGGCAACTCGGCCGCGCCCTGCAGGCCAGCGCGCCGGCAGGCGCCATTGTTGTCGCCCCGGCGGAAGCCGATTTCGACGTGACATCACCTGACAGCGTCGCGGCGGCCATCGCCGCCGCTGCGCCCGATGTCGTGTTCAACGCCGCCGCCTATACCGCCGTCGACAAGGCCGAGGGCGATGCCGAGACGGCGCATCACATCAATGCGGATGCGGTCGGCATTCTTGCCGCTGCCTGTGCCGCCGCCGGCGCCCGGCTTGTCCATGTCTCCACCGATTTCGTTTTCGATGGCAGCGCCGGCCGGCCCTATGCCCCCGATGCCGCGACCGCGCCGCTCGGCGTCTATGGCGCCACCAAATTGGCCGGCGAGATCGCGGCGGGGCCGGACGCCCTGATCGTCCGCACCGCCTGGGTTTATGCCGCGAAAGGCGGCAATTTCGTCGCCACCATGCTGCGGCTGATGCGCGAGCGCCCGGAACTGCGCGTTGTCGCCGATCAGATCGGCACGCCGACCCATGCCGCCGGCCTCGCCCGGGCGCTGTGGACGCTGGCCGCCGCCGGCACGACCGGCATCCATCACTGGACCGATGCCGGCGCCTGCAGCTGGTATGATTTCGCCGTGGCCATCGGCGAGGAAGCGGCGGCGGTGGGCCTGATCCCCGCCACCGTGCCGATCGTGCCGATCCGCACCGAGGATTACCCGACGCCGGCGCGGCGCCCGGCCTATTCGGTGCTCGACAAGACCAGCTGCTGGGCGATCACCGGCCCGGCGCGGCACTGGCGCGCCGAACTGCGCGACTGCCTGAAGGAAATGGCCGATGGCTAAGCTTCTCGTCACCGGCGGCGCCGGCTTCATCGGCGCCAATTTCGTGCATTATTGGCGCGACCGTCATCCAGACGATGCCATCACCGTGCTCGATGCGCTGACCTATGCCGGCAACCGCGCCAATCTTGCCGGCGCCAACAGCGTCGATTTCGTCCATGGCGACATCAAGGACACGGCGCTGGTCGAAAGCCTGCTCGCGACGCGCGGTATCGACACGATCGTCCACTTCGCCGCCGAAAGCCATGTCGATCGCTCGATCCATGGCCCCGCCGCCTTCATCGACACGAACATCCTCGGCACGATGAGCCTGCTCACCGCCGCCCGCGCGACCTGGCTGGCGGGGGATGGCAAGCCGCACCGCTTCCACCATGTCTCGACCGACGAAGTCTATGGCAGCCTCGGGCCGAACGACCCGGCGTTCAGCGAGACGACGCCCTATGCCCCGAACAGCCCCTATTCGGCATCGAAGGCGGCGAGCGACCACCTCGTCCGCGCCTGGCACCATACTTATGGGCTGGAGGTCACCACCTCCAACTGCTCGAACAATTACGGCCCCTATCAATTCCCGGAAAAGCTGATCCCGCTGTTCCTGATCAACGCCCTGCACGGCCGCAACCTGCCGATCTATGGCGACGGCATGCAGATCCGCGACTGGCTGCACGTCGAGGACCATTGCCGCGGCATCGAGGCGGTGCTGCTGCGTGGCCGAGTCGGCGAGACCTATTGCATCGGCGGCGGCGCCGAACTGCCGAACATCACCGTCATCGACACGCTGTGCGCCGCGGTCGATGCCGCCTTTGCCGCCGACCCGGCACTGGCAACGCGCTTCCCCGATGCCCCGGCGGCGCGCGGCCTTGCCACCGCCAGCCTGAAGACCACCGTCGCCGATCGCCCCGGCCACGACCGCCGCTACGCCATCGACGAGACCAAGGCCCGCGCCGAACTCGGCTACGCCCCGGCCCGAACCTTCGAACAGGGCTTTGCCGCGACGCTGGGCTGGTATCTCGCCAACGAAGCCTGGTGGCGCGGCGTGCTCGACGGCAGCTATCGCGACTGGGTAGATATGAATTACACCGCGCGCTGACGTTCAACCCGGCTGCCAGGCATCGCTACGACTGCCGACGCCTCAGCCTGCCGGCTGCAACACCGCGGAATCGAAGACCACCTGTTCCTCGACTGCCATGCCATCGACGATGCGGAAGCGATCGATGCCGAGATAGGTCCGTCGCTGGCCGCCGATCGTCACCGCGGTTTCCCAGGCGATGTAGAGCCGGTCGCCATTGCCGGCGCAGTCGAGTGGCGTCACCACCAGATCGACCATGGCCGCCAGCATTCCGGCCATGACTTCCACATATTCGGCACCGGAAAAGCGTCCGGCGCCGGTGAAATCTATGACGGCATGCGGCGCGATCAGCTCTGCAACGCGCGGCCCCGATGGTGCCGCCCAGAAGGATTGGAAGCGACGGTAAAAATCCTGGTGCTCCGGCGTCAGGTTCGATGCGGCTTGTGCGGTCATGGCTGCCTCCCTTGCAAAACCAACTCGGCTTTTATGTGCGTAACGCACGCACATAGTCAAGTTGCTTTTGGTGCACCGCGCACGTAAATCGCCTGCATGAACGACCGCACTGTCAACCTGCTCGGCGCGCTCGGACTTGCCGTTGCGGGCAGCATTGAAACCATGGCGCGGCAGGTCCTCGCCCATGGCGGCGAGACGCCGGCGGCGCTGGTGGTCATCGGCTATGGCCTGGGGCCGTCCAACGATCAGCTGCGCCACGTTCTTGGCTTGTCGCATCCGGGCACGGTTCGGCTGGTCGATCGCCTCGTCGCCGATGGCCTCGTTGAGCGTCGGCCGGCCCGCGACAAGCGCGCCGTCGCCCTCCACCTGACCGAGACAGGGTTTGACCAGCGCGAGCGCCTGCTGCAGGGTCGCCTCGCTGCCATCCGCCCCTATCTGCTGCCGCTGGCGCCGCCGGAACAGGCGATGCTCGGCGCCCTGCTGCACAAGATGCTGGCGGGCCTCGACACCACCGACGCGCAGCGCTGCACGATCTGCCGCCTCTGCGACAATCGCGTCTGCGGCGACTGCCCGATCCCGGCCAATTTCCGCCAGGATGGTGGCGTGGCGGCGTGAATTCGAGCGGCTCGCGCCGCTGTCCTACACGCCCCGGGATGATTAAGGCGCACCGGCAAATCGGACGATCCAGGCGTTCCCCAATCCGCTCCTTCTCATCGTCGGATGACTGAACTTCGGTGAACTTCCACCGATCCGACGGCACATGACCGCGGGCTCGCCACGATGTTTTCGAGCAATGCGATCGACCCGGCGCCTGCGCTTTTCGCTGACACGCCCCCTCACGCTCGCTACACCGCCGCCATGGTCAGCCTGCGCGCCCCTACCGCCATCCGGCGTCTGCTTGCCCATGAAGCCGCGGGCGGCTGGCTGCTAATCGCCGCGGCAGTGGCTGCCCTGGTCATCGCCAACAGCGGCTTTGGCGCGGCGTTCCAGCATGGCCTGCACCACGAAATCGCCGGCCTGTCGCTGCTGCACTGGGTCAACGATGGCCTGATGGCGATCTTTTTC
>JAIXZK010000227.1 GCA_027489695.1 Sphingomonadales bacterium | reverse complement strand
CCCCTCGAGGGGGAGGAGGCATGCGGCGATGGCCGCCGCGAGCGTTTCGACGGGCTGGGTGGCGTCGAAGCCATGGCAGCGCTGTGGTTCGCGCGCCGGCAGCGCCGCGAAGAACGCTGCCAGCCTCGTGGGAAAACCAGCCTCATGGCCCTCAAAGCGCGCCTCGCCGCCACCGCGCGCGCCGGCGCGGGCGAGGCCGGCGGCGGGATCGAGCGTCAGCACCACCGTCACATCCGGCCAGACATTGTCGCAGGCGAGGCGATGCAGCACCAACAAATCGGCATCAGCGAGGCCCTTGCCGGCGCCCTGATAGGCGCGGGTCGAATCGACGAACCGGTCGCAGATCACGATGGCACCGCGCGCCAGCGCCGGGCGGATGACGCGCTGCAGGTGATCGGCGCGGGCGGCGTTGACCAGGCAGGCCTCGCTCCACGCGCTCCAGCGGTCGGTGGCGCCAGTGACGAGCAGGCCGCGGATTGCTTCGGCGCCCGGCGTGCCACCCGGTTCCCGCGTTAATACAACATCATGGCCGGTGTTCTTCAACCGTTCCGCGAGCAGCCGCGCCTGGGTCGACTTGCCGCTGCCCTCGCCGCCTTCAAAGCTGATGAAGCGGCTGGCCACGCTTTAGCCGAACAGCCCGGTCAGCCAGTTCCAGAAGGCGAGCAGCGGCCCGGCTTCCTCGACCGCGGCACCGGCGACCAGCGGCAGCCTGACCGGCGGCAGGCCGGGGGCGGTGACGACCAGATCGGCGACCTTCTGGCCCTTCTTCAGCGGCGCGGCGAGCCCGGCCACCGGCACCAGCGCCGTCTTGCGCTCGGCGGCGAAACCGCGCGGGATGGAAACGGCAAGGTCGCGCGCCGCCACCGCATCAACTTCGGTTTCGGCGCCGCCTGCCACCTTGACCTTGCCGGCCACGCCGCCGGCCTTCAGCACCGGCACCGCGCTCCAGGCGTTGAAGCCCCAGTTCATGAAATCGACCGATGCCGAAACACGATCATTCCACGAGCCGAGCCCGGCGACGACCATCACCAGCCGGCGACCATTCTGGCTGGCCGAACCGGTGAAGCCATAGCCGGCTTCGTCGGTATGGCCGGTCTTCAGGCCATCGGCGCCGGCGACCTTGCCGAGCAGCGGGTTGCGATTGCCCTGGGTGATGTCGGCGCCGGCGCCCATGGTCTTGCCCCAGGTAAAGCCGGGCTTGCCATAGAAGCGGCGGTAGAGATCGGGGAAATCGCGCACCGTCGCTTCGGCGATCATGGCAAGGTCGCGCGCTGTCACATATTCATTGGGGTCCGGCCAGCCATTGGTGTTGGCGAAATGGCTGCCCCTGAGGCCGATCTTCTTCGCCGCCTGGTTCATCAGCGCGACGTAATTGGCCTCGGTACCGCCCAGCCCTTCGGCGAGCACGACACAGGCATCGTTGCCCGACAGCGTGACGATGCCGTGCAGCAGATTGTCGATGCTGACCTGTTCATTGACCGACAGGAACATCGTCGAACCCTTGTTGTTCCACGCCGTCCAGGTTTCGGGGCGGACCATCACCGTCTGGTCGAGCCGCGCTTCGCCGCGCTTCAGCATCTGGAAGGCGACATAGACGGTCATCATCTTGCCCATCGATGCCGGCGGCATGCGCGTATCGGCGTCCTTGGCGTAGAGGATGGCGCCGGTCGAAAGGTCCTTCAGAAAGGCGCGCGGCGCCATCGTCGTATAGGCCGGCATCTGGGCGGCGGCGGGGGCGAGCAGCGACGCGGCAACCAACGCCGTCAGGGAAAGCCGGGCAACAGGGGCGAAACGCATGGACAGGACAACTTTCGGCAAGGAACGACAGTCAGCTTAACGAGGCTGATCAGGGGGCCGGCGGCGGCGCTGCGACCGTGACCAGCCTCGCATCGCTGTAGCCCGCGCTGCGCAGCAACGAAAGCGTGCGCGCCGCGCTATCCACATCATTATAGGGCCCGAGGCGGATACGGGTGAGGCCGCCAGGCGCCTTTTCGGTCACCACCGGGCCGAAAACGGCGAGATAGCCGGTCAGCCAGGCGATCCGCCCGGCATCGGCGAGCGCCGCAACCTGAAGGTAGCGCTGGCCGGGCCGGGTCATCACTGCCGGGGCAGGCGACGGCGCCGCGCCGGGTATGTCGACCGTCGCGACCGCCGCCGGTTCGCCGCTGGCGGGGGCTGGCGGCGCGACGATCGCCGGGGCCGGCGTCGCCGAGGCGGCGGCCACGGTGATCGGCGGTGGCGATACCGGCGCGGCGGCGGGCGCCAGCGCGGCGATGGTGGCGGCGTCGGGCTCGATCCGCCGCACCCGCACCCGCGCCGTGCCGGGGCCATCGACGCCGAGCAGCTGCGCCGAGCGCCGCGACAGATCGATGATCCGCCCGGCGACGAAGGGGCCGCGATCGTTGACGCGCACGGTCAACCGCCGGCCATTGTCGAGATTCTCGACCTCGACATAGCTCGGCATCGGCAGTGTCTTGTGCGCCGCGGTCAGCGCGTCCTGATCATAGCGCTCGCCATTGGCGGTATCGAGGGCATGGAAGCCGGGGCCGTACCAGCTGGCGAGGCCCTTTTCGTCATAATCGCGGTCGTCGGCGGGATAATACCAGATGCCATAGACCTGATAAGGCTTGCCGATCTTGACCGCGCCCGCTGCCGGGGCGCGGGGGCGCGTGCTGGCGGGGGGCGGCGGGGTGGCAGCGGCGGGGCGCGGCGGCGGGCGCTGTGGACCATTGCTGCACGCCGCCACCAGCAGCGGCAGCATCACCATCCCCCAGTGCCGCATTCCCGTCCCCCGCACCCGTCCTCAGCGCACCGCCGCCTGCACGGCATCGCCGAGCAGCGTCACCGACAGGGCATAATAGTTCGAACAATTATACGCCATGATCGCCCGGAAATTGGCGGTGACGAGAAACGCCCCTGCCCCCGGGCCATCGGGTTCGACCAGCGTCATCTGGACATCATCGCCCGGCCAGGGGGCGTTGATGGCGATAAGGCCGCGCCGCCGCCACTCGGCCGCCGGCAGCGTGATCGAATGACGCGACAGCGGCTTGGCGCAGCCGGTCGGCGGCACCGGATTGGCGACGGCGGCGCGGTCGAACTCCGCCGGCAGAACGGTGCGGAAGCCCCAGGGCTCGCCGGCGCGCCAGCCATTGGCGTTGAGGTAGCGCGCGATCGAGGCCAGCGTGTCCGGCACCGAATCGAGAATGTCGATGCGGCCATCGCCATCGCCGTCGCTGCCGTGGCGGAGATAGGATGACGGCAGGAACTGCGGCTGGCCAAAGGCGCCGGCCCAGCTGCCGCGCAGCGCATCGCGCGCCACCCGGCCTTCGCCGACGATGCGGACCAGCGCATCGAGCTCGCCGGTGAACAGATCGGCGCGGCGCCCGTCAAAGGCCAGGCTGGCCAGCGCCGAGGGCAGGTCGAAGCGGCCGGTGACGCGGCCATAGAAAGTCTCGATGCCCCAGACGGCAAGCAGGATCTCGGGCGCGACGCCGGCGCTGCTGGCGATCTGCTGCAGGACTTCGCGATAATCGGCGGCCGCCGCCCGGCCGGTCGGAATCCGCGTCGGCAGCTTGCTGTCGAGATAGGCGGCATAGCTGCTGCGCCGGCTGGGATCATCGGGCTGGGCGCGATCATGGGAGACGACGCGCGGCAGGTAGACGGTGCCGGCCAGTGCCGCATCAAGCCATTCCGGCTTCAGCCCGCGCGCCGCGGCACCGATGCGGTAATTGTCGAGCCAGAGCTGGAACGGCGATGGCGGCGGCGGCGCGGGCGGCGGGTCGGCGGCCGTGGCGTCGCCAGCAGCCGCGTCGGGGCTGGCGGCGGGCTCCGTCGCGGTGTCGGCCGGCGGGTTGGCGGCCGAGCCGGCGGTCGCGTCAGCCGGCACGTCGGCAGCGGGGGCGTCAGGCGCACCGGCACCCGGGGCGGCAGGCGCCGCCGGCGGCTCGGTCGCGGCGGGGGCGACCATGGCCGGCTGGGCAGCGGCGATGCCGGCCGAAGCCAGCAACAGCCCGGCCGCCGCGACACGCCGGCAATAGTGAACGGAAAGAAGCATCTGCCTTTCCTGCCACAGCCCCGCCATCGGTGCCATTGCCTTGGCGCATCGCCTGCGGCAAGGCGGGCCGCGGGCCGGACCGACCGGTACCGGGCAGGTGGCCGAGTGGTTTAAGGCAACGGTCTTGAAAACCGTCGTGGGGGAAACTCCACCGTGGGTTCGAATCCCACCCTGCCCGCCATCGACCCGGCGCTTTGCTCGCCGGCCAGCCGGGCCAGCCGCAACAGGGCCAGTTCCCCCGGCGATCCGGCCCCATTCCCATTCGACGACGCTGTCATGGCGCGATTTCGGGCGCGCTCGGCGAGCGGTTCGCGCGTCGCTCTCCGTCGGTCTGTTGGCTGGGTGGGTTTTCCGCACAACCGGGAATGCTCTTCGGGCGCCAGGCGCTGGCAGCAGCCCGGCCACGGTCCACATCGCCGGGGAGATCCCGCCCTTGGCGCCCGGCCGTTTCGCCGCCACTATTGCCCGGGCTGGCGGCAGTGGCTTGCCGCCCGGGGGAGCCAGGGATGCATCACGCCGAGGAACCGACTCTGCCGCGCACGCTCGGCGGCCTGCAGCTGTGGGGCATTGCGGTCGGTCTGGTCATCTCGGGCGAGTATTTCGGCTGGAGCTATGGCTGGGCGGCGGCCGGCACGCTTGGCTTTCTGATCACCGCGGCGGTCGTGGCGGTGCTCTATGTCGCCTTCATCTTCAGCTTCACCGAGCTGACAACGGCGATTCCCCAGGCTGGCGGTCCCTTTGCCTATAGCCTGCGCGCCTTCGGGCCGCTGGGGGGCGCCATTGCCGGCTACGCCACGCTCATCGAATTCCTTTTTGCGCCACCGGCGATTGCCCTGGCGATCGGCGCCTATCTGGCCGTGCAGTTTCCCGGCAGCGACGAGAAACTGGTGGCGACCGGCGCCTATGCGGTGTTCGTCACGCTCAACATGCTTGGCGTCGCGATTGCCGCCAGTTTCGAGCTGGTGGTCACCTTGCTCGCCGTGGCCGAGCTGCTGGTGTTCATGGGCGTGGTGGCACCGGCGTTCCAATGGCAGGCCTTTGCCGCCGGTGGCTGGGCGGGGGCGGAGCGGTTCAGCCTGGCGACGCTGCCTGGGATGCTGGCCGCTCTACCCTTTGCCATCTGGTTCTTCCTGGCCATCGAAGGGGTGGCGATGGCCGCCGAGGAGGCGCGCGAGCCGCGACGCACCATTCCGCGCGCCTATGTGTCGGGCATGCTGACGCTCATTCTGCTGGCCTTTGGCGTGATGCTGTTTGCCGGCGGGGCCGGCGACTGGCGAGCGCTGGCCAATGTCAACGATCCGCTGCCGCGCGCCATGCAGGCGGTGGTCGGCAAGGCCAGCGGCTGGCTGCACATGCTGGTATGGCTGGGGCTGTTCGGGCTGGTGGCTTCCTTCCATGGCATCATCATGGCCGGCGCCCGGCAGATCTATGCGCTGGCGCGGGCCAAGTTTCTGCCGGGTCCGCTGGCGCGGCTGCATCCGCGCTTTCGCACGCCGCATCTCGCCACGCTGGCCACGGGCGCGGTGGGCATTGCCGCGATCTGGAGCGATCGCTTCGTGCATCTCGGCGGCCAGCCGCTCACCGCCGGCATCGTCACCCTGTCGGTGTTCGGGGCACTGGTGATGTATGCGATGAGCATGGCCGCGCTGTTCCGCCTGCGCCGGATCGCACCCGAACTGGAACGACCCTGGACGGCGCCGCACTATCCCTGGCTGCCCGGTCTGGCGCTCGGCCTGGCATTGGCGGCGCTGCTGGCGATGATCTGGTTCAACCCCTGGCTGTTTGCGCTGTTTGCCGGGGTGATGGGCGCGGGCGTGCTGGCGGCGTCGCGGCGCCGGCCGATCGTGGCGGCGCCGGCCTGATGCCCTACACCCATGATCTGGGCGGCACGCGCCACGGCTTTGCCGATCTGCGTGACGTGATGGCAAAGGCCAGCCCGCACCGTTCCGGCGATGTGCTGGCCGGCGTTGCCGCCACCAGCGCCGAACAGCGGGTGGCGGCGCGGCTGGTGCTGGCCGATCTGCCGCTGGCGACCTTCCTCGCCGATCTCGTGGTGCCCTATGAAGCGGACGAGGTAACCCGGCTGATCATCGACAGCCATGATCCGCATGCCTTTGACGCCATCGCGCATCTGACGGTCGGCGGCCTGCGCGACTGGCTGCTTTCCGACGCCGCCGATGCTGCCGCCATCTCGACGCTGGCGGCGGGCCTGACGCCCGAGATGGTAGCCGCCGTCAGCAAGATCATGCGCAACCAGGATCTGATCGCCGTGGCCCGCAAGATCCGGGTGATCACGCGGTTTCGCGGCACCATCGGCCTGCCCGGCCGATTGTCGGTACGGCTGCAACCCAATCACCCGACCGATGATCCCGCCGGCATTGCCGCTGCCATTCTCGATGGCCTGCTGCTGGGATCGGGCGATGCGGTGATCGGCATCAATCCCGCCGGCGACAGCGTGGCGGCAGCGCACACCCTGCTGCTGCTGCTCGATGAATTGCGCCAGGCCTATGACATTCCCACCCAATCCTGCGTGCTCACCCATGTCACCAACACGCTGCAGCTGATCGAAGCCGGCGCACCGGTGGATCTCTGCTTCCAGTCGATTGGCGGTACGGAGGGCACCAATCGCGGCTTCGGCATCGATCTGGCGCTGCTGGCCGAAGCGCAGGCGGCGACGCTGGCGCTGGGGCGTGGCACGCTGGGCCAGGATGTGATGTATTTCGAAACTGGCCAGGGTTCGGCACTGTCCGCCGGTGCCCATCATGGCGTCGACCAACAGACGCTGGAAGCCCGCGCCCATGGCGTGGCGCGCGCCTTCCGGCCCTTGCTGGTCAATTCGGTGGTCGGCTTCATCGGGCCGGAATATCTCTATGATGGCAAACAGATCCTGCGCGCCGCACTGGAGGATCATTGCTGCGGCAAGCTGCTCGGCCTGCCGATGGGGCTCGACATCTGTT
>JAIXZK010000071.1 GCA_027489695.1 Sphingomonadales bacterium | reverse complement strand
GATGACCTTGATGTCGCCGCGCCCCGAGTCCTTCAGCGCGGTGATCAGCGCCGGCACCAGCGTCTTGTGGCCGGCCGCCAGCGACGAGGCGGCGACGATATCGACATCGAGCTGAAGCGCCAGCGCGGTGGCTTCCTCGGGCGTCTGGAACAGCGGGCCAACGGTGGCGTCGAAGCCGAGATCGGCGAGCGCCGTGCCGACGACCTTGGCGCCGCGGTCATGGCCGTCCTGGCCCATCTTGACGATCAGCACGCGCGGGGTGCGGCCCTTGCGGCGTTCAAAGGCGGCGACGCCTTCGGCCACCCGGGCATAGGCGGGGTCACCCTTATAGGCATCGGCATAGACGCCGCGCGCCATCTTCACGATCGCGACATGGCGGCCGAAGACGTCTTCCATCGCCGAGGAGATTTCGCCCAGCGTCGCCCGGGCGCGGGCGGCATCGACGGCGAGCGCCAACAGATTGCCATTGCCGGCGGCGCCATCGCGCAGTGCTGCCAGCGCCGCTTCGCAGGCGGCGCTGTCGCGCGCGGCGCGGACGGCGGCGAGGCGCTCGATCTGGCTGGCGCGGACGGCGACATTGTCGACATCGAGGATGTCGAGCTTCTCGATCACCGCCGGCTTGTACTTGTTGACCCCGACGATGACTTCCTGGCCCATGTCGATGCGCGCCTGCTTGGCGGCGGCGGCCATTTCGATGTCGAGCTTCGGCGCGCCGGTGGCGACGGCTTTCGTCATGCCTCCATTGGCCTCGACCTCGGCGATGATCTTTTCGGCGCCCGCCACCAGTTCGGCGGTCAGCGCCTCGACATAATAGCTGCCGCCGAGGGGATCGACGACGCGGGTGATGCCGGTCTCCTCCTGCAGCACCAATTGCGTGTTGCGGGCGATGCGTGCCGAAAAATCGGTGGGCAGCGCGATCGCTTCGTCGAGCGCATTGGTGTGGAGCGATTGCGTCCCGCCGAGCGCCGCCGCCAGCGCCTCGACGGTGGTGCGGATGACGTTGTTGTAGGGGTCCTGCTCCTGCAGGGAGACGCCGCTGGTCTGGCAGTGCGTGCGCAGCATCAGCGAGCGCGGGTCCTTCGCCCCGAAGTTCGCCATGATCTTCGCCCACAAGGTCCGCGCCGCGCGCAGCTTGGCGACTTCCATGAAGAAGTTCATGCCGATGCCGAAGAAGAAGCTCAGCCGCCCGGCGAAATCATCGACATCAAGGCCCTTGGCCTGCGCGGCGCGGACATATTCCATGCCATCGGCGAGCGTATAGGCAAGCTCCTGCAGCGCCGTCGCCCCGGCCTCGTGCATGTGATAGCCCGAAATCGAGATCGAATTGAACTTGGGCATGTGCTTCGACGTATATTCGATGATGTCGGCAACGATCCGCATGCTCGGCGCCGGCGGATAGATATAGGTGTTGCGGACCATGACCTCCTTCAGAATGTCGTTCTGGATGGTGCCGTCGAGCTTTTCCTGGGCAACCCCGGCCTCTTCGGCGGCGACGATGAAGAAGGCCAGGCACGGGATGACGGCGCCGTTCATCGTCATGCTGACCGACATCTGGTCGAGCGGAATGTCGGCGAACAGGATCTTCATGTCCTCGACGCTGTCGATCGCCACGCCGGCCTTGCCGACGTCGCCAGCGACACGCGGATGGTCGCTGTCATAGCCGCGGTGCGTCGCCAGATCGAAGGCGACGCTCAGCCCCTTCTGCCCGGCGGCAAGGTTACGACGATAAAAGGCGTTCGACGCTTCGGCGGTGCTGAACCCGGCGTACTGGCGCACCGTCCACGGCCGGCCGGCGTACATGGAGGCGCGCACCCCGCGGGTGAACGGCGCGAAGCCGGGCAGGCCGGGGTCCAGCCCCTCGACATCCTCGGCCGTGTACAGCGGCTTGACGGTGAAGCCTTCGGGCACCTGCCAATCGAGGCTGGCGCCCTTGACCTCCTTCGCGGCCATTGCCTGCCATTGCGCCAGGGTCGGTTCGGTCATCGTCTATGCTCCCTTGCGCGCCATTAGACCGGCTTTGGCCGCGCCGGAAAGGGGGCAGCGCGCCGCCCTGCCAATAGCGACGGCATGTCGCCTGGCGCGCGGCGACGGAACGCTATCGCGACCCCCGGCATTATTTCGGCAAGGAGACCCCCATGGCCGAACCGCCGATCCGTCGCAACGCTACCGAAGCCAAGGGCGGCATCAATGTCGCCGCCGTCAAATGGGTGCTCGGCATTTCGCTGCTGCTCGCCATCCTCGCCATGGTGTGGAGCTATGCCGCGGCGCCGCAAGCCACCCAGAACGGCGCCACCACCGCCGCCGATCCGCGCTAGAGTCGATTGCAGTGAAGTGGAGTCTGTGCCGTCCCGCTCCCCCGCCCAGCCACCCATATCGTACAATGACTTGGGTGGCTGGGCGGGGGAGCGGGACGGCACAGGCTTGCTGCAATCGACTTTAGCGGCGAAGGCCGCTGCCGCCGGCGGCTATTCCGCCGCTTCCAGGGCCTCGACACGGCCACCGCTGCCCGCGGCGATGGCCAGCAGCCGGCGTTCGAGCAAGCGCAGCCGCGCTGCCTCGCTGATCTTCTGGCCGGTCAGGTCGGTGATGTAGAAGGTGTCCGTCGCCCGCTCGCCATAGGTGGCGATATGCGCCGAATGGATCGTCACCCGGTTCTGGAACAGGCCGTGGGTGAGCGAATAGAGCAGCGCCGGCCGGTCGGCGGCGGCGACTTCGACCACCGTATAGCGGTTCGACGCCTTGTTATCGATCAGCACATTGGGCTCGACAGTGAACACCTCGGCCCGCCGCCGCGCCAGCGGCCGCGCCGCCAGCCGGTCGGCGAGCCGGACCTTGCCGGTCAGCACATCGTCGATGATGCGTTTCAGCCGCGCCAGCTGCCCCGATTCGGCGAAGGGCCGGCCCAGCGGATCGGCGATGACGAAATTGTCGACCGCCTGGCCGTCGCGCGTCGTATGGATGCGGGCGTCGAGGATGTTGGCCCCGGCAAGGCTGATGGCGCCGGCGATGCGGTAGAACAGGCCGGGATGGTCGGCGGCATAGATGCTCACCAGGGTCGTCCCCGAGGCAGCATCGGGTACCGCGCTGATCGACAGCGGGCAATCCTCGGCATCGGCGGCGGTGATCATCGCGGCATTGATGGCGATGGCATCGGCCGGTTCGGCGACCCAATAGCTGTCGGCGAAACGCGCCGCATAGCCGCGGAACCGCTCCGCCGGCCAGGCGACGCTGGCCGCCAGCCCCTCCTGCTTGGCGGCGATGCGATCCTGCCGCCCCTTCTGCTTGTGGCCGAGGCGCAGCACTTCCTCGGCGGCCTCATAGAGTTCGCGCAGCAGCTGGCCCTTCCAGGCGTTCCACACCCCCGGCCCGACGGCGCGGATATCGACGACGGTCAGCAGCAGCAGCAGCCGCAGCCGCTCCGGGCTGGCCACCGCTTCGACGAAATCGAGGATGGTCTTGAAATCGGCGAGATCGCGCTTGAAGGCGGTGCGGCTCATCAGCAGGTGGAAGCGCACCAGCCAGGCCACTGTCTCGGTCTCCGCCGGCGACATGCCCAGCCGCGGGCACAACGCCTGCGCAACCCCGGCGCCAAGCTCGCTGTGGTCGCCGCCGCGGCCCTTGGCGATATCGTGGAGCAGCACGGCGACATAGAGCACGCGGCGGCTGACGATCTGGTGGATGATCCGCGCCGAAACCGGGTGTTCGGCGGTCAACTCGCCCGCTTCGATCTTCGCCACCAGCCCGATGGCGCGGATGGTATGCTCGTCGACGGTGTAATGATGGTACATGTCGTACTGCATCTGCGCCACGACCCGGCCGAAATCGGGAACGAATCGCCCGAAAACGCCGGCCTCGTTCATCCAGCGCAGCACCGTTTCGGGGTCATGGCGCGAGGTCAGCACCTCCAGGAACAGCGTGTTGGCGCGGCGGTCGCGGCGCACGCCCTCGTCGATCAGCACGGCATCGCGCGCCGCCTGGCGCATGGCAAGCGGGTGGATCGGCAGCTTCTCGCGCGCCGCGATGGCGAACAGTTCGACCAGTCGCACCGGCTCGTCGCGGAAGAAATCGTCCGCCGGCACCCCCAATTGCCCGCGGCGCAGGGTGAAGCCGCCCAGCCGCGCCGGCCGCCGCGTCAGCACCGGCAGCCAGGAGGCGCGGGCGAAACTTTCGTCGAGATGAGCGAGGAACAGCCCGGTCAGATCGCCGACGATCTTCGCCATCAGGAAATAATGGCGCATGAAGCGTTCGACCGGCGCCATGCTGCCGCGCGTCGCATAGTTCAGCCGCGTCGCCAGCTCGCGCTGCACATCGAAGGTCAGGCGCTCCTCGGCGCGGCCGGCGATATCGTGCAGATGGATGCGCACCGCCCAGAGGAAGCTTTCGGCACGGCGGAACTGGCGCAATTCGCTCGCCGTCAGCAGGCCCTTGTCGACGAGATCGGCAACGGCATCGACCATATAGGCATATTTGCCGATCCAGTAGAGCGTGTGCAGGTCGCGCAAGCCACCCTTGCCCTCCTTCAGGTTCGGCTCGACGACATAGCGGCTGTCGCCCATCTTGCGGTGGCGCTCGTCGCGCTCGGCGAGCTTCTGCGAGGTGAAGTCGCGCGCCGTGCCGGCCACCACCTCGCGGCGGAAGCGCTGCGCACCCTCCTCATAGAGCAGCTGGTCGCCCCAGACGAAGCGCATTTCCAGCAGCGAGGTGCGGATGGTGATATCGGCGCGCGCCATGCGCACCATGTCATCGAGGCTGCGGGTGGCATGGCCGATCTTCAGCCCCAGGTCCCAGAGCAGATAGAGCATGGTCTCAATGACCTGCTCGCCCCAGGCGGTCTGCTTGTACGGCGTCAGGAACAGCAGATCGACATCCGAGAAGGGCGCCATCTGGCCGCGGCCATAGCCGCCGACCGCGACCAGCGCGAGCCGCTCGGCGGCGGTGCGGTTGCGCGCCGGATAAAGGCTGGTGGTGACGGCATCAAAGGCCAGCCGCAGCAGCTGATCGACCAGAAAGGCCTGGCCGCCGGCCAGCTCCAGGCCCTTGGCCGGCGTCTCGCGGATGCGGCGCTGAAGTTCCGCCCGGCCGGCGGCGAGCGCCGTCTTCAGCGTTTCGGCAATGGCGGCACGCGCCGCGGCGAAATCGGCCCCGGCCAGCCGCGCCGCCAGCGCATCGGCAAGCACGCGCCGATCGATGATGGCACGGCGGTTGGGGATGCTGTCTGGGCGGGAAGCCATTTTCGGAAGATAGGCGCGGGCGGCGAAGGATGCCAGCGGCCGGGTTAGGGAGGGGTGCCTCCGGCGGACGGAGGGGCCATGGGCCGCAGACCCCATTTTGTTTGGTGGTGCTGAAAATCTGCTGTCCGGCAAGCGCACCCAGTACAGAATGCCGATGTTCCGATTTGCCGCAATTGGCGTTTGCAACCCAGGCCGCGAGCTCAGGCGTCCATCACATGCCAACCGTTCCGGTCGACCACCAGCCAGGTCGTCCGGTTTGTCCAGCCGCCCTTGGCGCGCTGCTGCCATCTACACTGGAACTCAGTCGGCTCCTCATCTGGAGCAATGCAACGCAACGCCCGAATGTCGACTGGCGAAACCGCCTTCTTTCGGTACGGGACCAACTTGGCATCTGCCTGGTTGATCGCCGAAGCAAGTTCCTGCGGGCTGACGGTCGCGCGAACCGCCGCCGCACCGGACGACGCTGCAAGCAGCATGAAAGCGGTAGCAGCAATGGATTTCACGCCCCGATGCTGGTCCGCAGCTCCGCATTGGTCAATGCCCGCTTCCCAGCCCAACCGATCTTGAGCCAAGCTTGCAATCTATACAACGGCTTACAAAATGGGGTCTGGGGCGGTCGGCCCCAGCCGCCGGAGGCCCTCCTGCCTTCCGCGCGGCACCCGGCTTCCCCGGCCGCGGCGAAGCTCGTAGAAACCCGCCATGACCGATCCCGACAAGCAGCGTCTCGATGCCCTTGCCCAGGCCGGCTTTGTCGCGCTGCGCCGCGGCGATGCTGCTGCCGCCATCGCCGCCTTCACCGATATCACCCGCTCCGGCCGGGCGACGGCGCCGGCCTGGCTGTTGCTGGCCGAAGCGCATGGCCTGGCCGATGATCGCGCCGCCGCCCGCGCCGCGCTGAACGAGGCGCTGAAGTTCGATCCCGCCCATCCGCAGGCGCTGGTCATGCACGGCGAGTTGATGACCCGCGACGGCGACGATCGCGCCGCGGTGAGCTGGTACGAGCGCGCATTGGGTGCCGCCAACGGCCGGCAATTGCCGCCGGAGCTGATCCAGCGCCTGCAGCGCGCCGATGGCGAGCGCCAGGCCGCGCAGCAGCGCTTTCGCGCCAGCGTCGACAGGGCCCTGGGCCGCCACAGCGCCGGCGGGCGTTTCGACGAGGCGCTGGCGATCCTGACCGGCCAGGCGCAGCCGATGCTGCAGGAGCCGACGAGCTTCTATTATCCCGGCCTGCCGCAGATCGCCTTCTACGACCCCGCCGATTTCGCCTGGGCCGCCGGCCTCGCCGCCGCCCATGCCGCGATTGCCGCCGAGGCCGAGGCGGTGCTCGACGCGCGCACCGGCCTTGGCCCCTATGTCGAACGCGCCGCCGATCGGCCGAACAAGCAACACGCCCTGCTGGAGGACCCGCGCTGGAGCGCCTTTCACTTGGTGAAAGGCGGCGAGATCGTTGCCGAGAATGCCGCGCGCTGCCCGGCGACCATGGCGGCGATCGCCGATTTGCCGATCCCGCGCATCGCCGGCCGATCGCCGATGGTGCTGTTCTCGATCCTGGCGCCGGGCACGCATATCCCGCCGCACAACGGCATGCTCAACACCAGGCTGATCTGCCATCTGCCGCTGATCGTTCCCGACCAGTGCGTGCTGCGCGTCGGCAACCACCGCCGCGAGGTGCGCGCCGGCGAAGTGCTCATCTTCGACGATTCGATCGAGCATGAGGCGTGGAACCGCTCGGTCGCCCCACGCGCCATCCTGTTGTTCGAAATCTGGCGCCCGGAACTGACCGCGGCGGAACGCGACGCGCTGACGGTGATGTTCGAAAGCGTGACGCACTACGGCGAGGGGTGAACGACGACAAACTCCCTCCCCCTTGCGGGGAGGGATCGCACCGGCGCTATCGCTCCCCAATCGGCAGGAGCGTCCCGCCCCCTAGCCCCACAGCGCCGCTTCCGGCGGCCACACATCGGAATGTTCGAACCGCAGCCCTGCCGGCCGGTCCTCGATCAGCAGCGGTCCGTCGAGATCGGCATATTCGCCCTGCATGGCGACGTAAAACGCCGGCGCGATGCCGAGCGATGTCGACAGCATGCACCCCGTCATCACCCCCAGCCCACGCGTCCTGGCGGCATGGACCAGCGCCAGCGCCTCGGTGAGGCCGCCGGCCTTGTCGAGCTTGATGTTGAGGAAGCGATAGCGGCCGATGATGGCATCGAGCGAGGCGCGCGTCTGGCAACTTTCATCGGCGGCGAGCGGCACGGCACTCACCACGCCATCGAGCAGCGCATCCTGCCCCGCCGGCACCGGCTGTTCGATCAGCTCGACGCCCAGCGGCGCCAGCGCCGCGGCGGTGCGGGCGATGTCGCTGCCGCCCCAGGCCTCATTGGCATCGACGATCAGCCGCGCATCGGGCGCGGCGCGGTGCACCGCCGCCACCCGCTCGACATCGGCCTGCCAGCCATCGGCGCCGCCCAGCTTGATCTTCAGCAGCTCGCGGCCCTTCGCCAGCCCGGCGGCCGCCGCCATCTCGCCGGGATCGCCGAGGCTGATCGTATAGGCGGTGAGCAGCGGGCGCGGTTCCGGCAGGCCGAGCCGCTGCCAGACGCGCACGCCGCTCGCCTTGGCCTCCAGGTCCCACAGCGCCGCGTCGAGCGCATTACGCCCTGCGCCCACCGGCATAAGGGTCAGCAGATCGGCGCGCGTCGCCCCGGCGGCGATGGCATCGGCCTGCGCCAGCACCGCCGCCAGCGCGCCTTCCGCACTGTCACCGTGATAATAGATCGCCGTGCCCTCGCCGCGGCCGCTGTGTGCGCCATCGCGGACTTCGGCGACGACGACATCGACATGGCGCTTGGCGCCGCGCGAAATGGTGAAGGCGCCGCGCACCGGAAAGCGTTCGATGCGGGCGGAAACAATGCGGGTCATGCCGGGGTCCCTCGGGCGCGGAACGGCCCGCTCACCCCGGCCTGCTAACCAGTTCCTTGCGCGCCAGCCAGTCCAGCAACGCCGCATTGACCTTGTCCGGCGCCTCCTGCTGCACCCAGTGCGAGACGCGCGGCAGCCGGCGCAGCTCGAAATCGCGCACGAGCGGGCCGTAACCTTCGGTCAGCGCGATATCGAGCGCCTGGTCCTCTTCCCCCCAGATCATCAGCGTCGGCACGTCGATCGGCACCACCGGCTCGGCGAACAGCGCGCGATTGTTGGCGCGATAATAGTTGACCATCGCCGTCAGCGCCCCCGGCGCCCGCGCATTGGCGCGATAATGCTCGACGATCTCCGGCGGGAAAGCGCTCTTGTCGATCGCCCAGTCGGTAAAGGCCTTGCCGATCGCGGCGGCGCCATTGGCGCCCAGCATCGCCTCCGGCAGCCATGGCAGCTGAAAAAACGCCGCATACCAGCTCTTGCGCTTCTGCGCCCAGGACCGCGCCAGCACATCGGCGAAGACCTTGGGATGCGGCACGTTCATGATGACCAGACCATCGAGCGCCAGGGCCCCACGCTGCGCGAACACCCAGGCGATCAGCGCGCCCCAGTCATGCGCGACGAGCAGCCGGCGCCCGTTCGCGCCTGCGCCGCCGAACGCATCGAACAGCGCCGCCGTATCGGCGACGAGATGATCGAGG
>JAIXZK010000044.1 GCA_027489695.1 Sphingomonadales bacterium | reverse complement strand
ATCGATTCGGGCGTGCTCGGCCAGATCGTCGAACATATCGGCGGCGAAGGCGCGCTGGGCAATTTCGCCAGCCTGATCGCCGCCAATCCCCAGGTCGCCGGCATCGCGCAGATGCTGGACCGCGATGGCGACGGCAATCCGATCAACGATATCGCCGGGATGGCGAGCGGGCTGTTCGGCGGCAAGAGCTGAGGCGAGCGGGCGCGCCG
Organism: Sphingomonadales bacterium; assembly: GCA_027489695.1. Classification (GTDB taxonomy): domain Bacteria; phylum Pseudomonadota; class Alphaproteobacteria; order Sphingomonadales; family Sphingomonadaceae; genus Sandarakinorhabdus. The sequence goes on along the minus strand of JAIXZK010000044.1, from coordinate 11,211 downwards.
CCGCAAGTCGGTCACTCCTGGCGAGACCCGGGACCGGCATCCTGGCTTGCCGCTACCGGAAGAAACTGGGTCCCGGGTCAAGCCCGGGATGACAGGCGGTTTGGTCGTTAATCCAGCCCGGTGATCCGCCCGTCCGCCCCTATGCCGATGCGCGCTGCCGCCGGGCTTTTCGGCAGGCCGGGCATGGTGTTGATGTCGCCGGCCAGCGCCACCACGAAGCCGGCGCCGGCGGCGAGCCGCACTTCGCGGATCGGCAGCATATGGCCGGATACCGCGCCGCGAATGCGCTCGTCGGCGGTGAAGCTGTAGGGGGTCTTGGCGATGCACACCGGCAGATGGCCGAAGCCCTGATCGGTGAAGGCTTTCAACTGGCGAACGGCGGCGGGGCTGAACACCGTGTCGGCGGCATGGTGGATCGTCCTCGCGACGAGGGTGATCTTGTCGGCGAGCGGCAATTCGTCGGGGTAAAGCGTGCGAAAATCCGCCGTGCCGGCGTCGGCGATGCGGGCGACGCTGGCGGCCAGGTCGATCGCGCCGGCGGCGCCTTCGGCCCAGTGGCGGCAGAGATGCGCCTCGACGCCGCGGGCGCGGCAGAAGGCGAGGACTTCGGCCTGTTCGCCGGGGCTGTCGGCGGTGAAGGCGTTGATGGCGACGACCGCCGGCACGCCGAAGCGCGCCATATTGTCGATGTGGCGGGCAAGCACGGCAAGGCCGCCCTGCAGCGCCGCCGGATCATCCTGGCCGAGATCGGCGAGCGCCGCGCCGCCATGATATTTGAGCGCGCGCACGGTGGCGACGATGACGGCGACCGCCGGCGCCAGGCCGGCGGACCGGCATTTGATGTTGCAGAATTTCTCCGCCCCCAGATCGGCGCCGAAGCCGGCTTCGGTCACGCAGAAATCGCCCATCGCCAGCGCGGCGCGGGTGGCGATGACGCTGTTGCAGCCATGGGCGATATTGGCGAACGGCCCGCCATGGATCAGCGCCGCGCTGCCGCCGATCGATTGGACGAGGTTGGGACGGATGGCGTCGATCAGCAACGCAACCATGGCGCCCGACGCGTCGAGGTCGCCTGCGGTCACCGCCCGCCCGTCATTGTCCCGCCCGACGCGGATGCGCGCCAGCCGCGCCTCCAGGTCGGCAGCGTCATCGGCGAGGCAGAGGATGGCCATGACTTCGGAAGCGACGGTGATGTCGAACCCGGTCTCGCGCACCGGGGCGTTGCCGGGGCCGAGGCCGATGACGATGTCGCGCAGCGCCCGGTCGTTCATGTCCATCACCCGCCGCCAGCTGATCGTGCGCGGATCGAGCGGGGCGCCGGAGCGAGTCGGCAGGCGATAATGGACGGCATTGTCGATCAGCGCGGCGAGCAGGTTGTGGGCGCTGGTGATGGCGTGGAAATCGCCGGTGAAGTGCAGGTTGATCTTCTCCATCGGCAGCACCTGGGCCTGGCCGCCGCCGGTGGCGCCGCCCTTGCGGCCGAACACCGGGCCCAGGCTGGGCTCGCGCAGCGCGATGACGGTGCGGCGGCCGATGGCATTCAGCGCGTCGCCCAGACCGATGGTCGTGGTGGTCTTCCCTTCGCCCGCCGGCGTCGGATTGACCGCGGTGACGAGGATCAGCTTGCCCGGCGCGCGCCCGGCAAGCCCCGCCAGCCCGGTAGCCGAAAGCTTGGCGATATGTGCACCGTGTGGTTCGATATCATCGGCGCCCAGGCCGAGCGTCGCCGCGATGGCGCTGATCGGCTGCAGGGTCGCCGCCCGGGCTATTTCGATATCGCTTGCCATACCGTATCTGTTCCCGTGACAATCTCACGCGGCCAAAGCCGCTGCTGATGGTTATATGGGCAGCCTAACGACAGCGGCCCCTTGCCGCCAAGGACCGATCCCATGTTTGAAGCGCTTTCCGCCCTCACGCTCGCGCGGATGCAGTTCGCCTTCACCGTCTCGTTCCACTTCATCTTCCCCAGCTTCTCGATCGGGCTGGCAAGCTATCTGCTGGTGCTGGAAGCGCTGTGGATCCGCACCGGGCGCGATGTCTATCTCCAGCTGTTCAAATATTGGCTGAAGATCTTCGCCATCACCTTCGGAATGGGCGTCGTTTCAGGCATCGTCATGGCCTATCAGTTCGGATCGAACTGGGCGGTGTTCTCGGACAAGGCGGGGCCGGTGATCGGGCCCCTCATGGCCTATGAAGTGCTCACGGCCTTCTTCCTGGAAGCGGGCTTCCTCGGCGTCATGCTGTTCGGGCTGGAGCGGGTCGGGCCGAAGCTGCACGTGCTGGCGACCGGCATGGTGGCACTGGGCACCGCCGTTTCGACCTTCTGGATCATCGCGGTCAACAGCTGGATGCAGACGCCACGTGGCTATGGCATCAACGACAAGGGCCAGTTCGTGCCCAATGACTGGCTGGCGATCATCTTCAACCCGTCGATGCCCTATCGCCTGGTCCATGTGCTGCTGGCGGCATTTCTGACGACGGCGCTCGTTGTCGGCGGGGCAGGGGCCTGGCATCTGCTGCGCGATCGCGCTGCCCGGCGTCAGCCGTCCGAAGGCACGCGCATCATGTTCTCCATGGCGATGTGGATGGCGGCGCTGGTGGCGCCACTGCAGATCCTGGCCGGCCATTCCCATGGCGAGAACACGCTGGCGCACCAGCCGGCAAAGATCGCCGCGATGGAAGGCCATTATACCTCTTATCCAAATGGCCGCGCGCCGCTGATCCTGTTCGGCCTGCCAGACGATGCCGGGCAGGTGACGCGCTACAAGGTCGAAGTGCCGGAAATCGGCTCGCTGGTACTGGGCGGCACGGTCGAGGCACCGATCAAGGGCCTCGATGCCTTCCCGGCCGAGCTGCGGCCGAAGGCGCTGATTCCCTTCTGGTCGTTCCGCATCATGGTCGGCATCGGGGTGCTGATGCTGGCGATGGGCGCGTGGAGCCTGTGGGCGCGCCTGCGGGGGACCCTGTTCGACAGCCCTTGGCTGCATAGGCTGGCGCTCCTGATGGGGCCATCGGGCTTTGTCGCGGTCATTGCCGGCTGGGTGACCACCGAAGTCGGCCGCCAGCCCTATACCGTCTATGGCCTGTTGCAGACGGCGCAGAGTGCTTCGCCACTGGCGGCGCCAGCGGTAGCAGCTTCTCTGGTCGCCTTCATCATCGTCTATTTCGCCGTGTTCGGCATGGGCACCTGGTTCATCCTGAAACTGATGGGCCATGAACCGCACCCGGGCGAGCAGGGGCCGCAGCGCGGCGACGTGACGCGCACCGCCGGCATCACGCCGGCGCCGCAAGTCGACCCGCAAGCCATTCCGGCGGAGTGAACCTGATGCTTCCCGACGCAACCCTGGCGCTGATCTGGGCCGGCATCATCGCCTTTGCGGTGTTCGCCTATGTGGTGATGGACGGCTTCGATCTCGGCCTCGGCATCCTCTTCCCCTGGCTGGGCAAGGGCGAGGAACGCAACACCGCGATCAACACGATCGCGCCCGTCTGGGACGGCAACGAGACCTGGCTGGTGCTGGGCGGTGGCGGTCTGTTCGCGGCCTTTCCGCTGGCCTATGCCATATTGATGCCGGCGGTTTATGCGCCGCTGATCATCATGCTGCTGGGGCTGGTGTTCCGCGGCGTTGCCTTCGAATTCCGGGCGCGGACGACGCGGCTGTGGTTCTGGGATGGCGCCTTTGCCGGCGGCTCGCTGGCCGCGGCGATGGCGCAGGGCATCATCCTCGGCGCCGTGCTGCAGGGGGTCGCCATCGATGGCCGTAATTACGCCGGCGGCTGGTGGGACTGGCTGTCGCCGTTTTCGCTGCTCACCGGCGTGTCGGTGGTGGTCGGCTATACGCTGCTCGGTGCCTGCTGGCTGATCTATCGCACCGAAGGTGCCATCCAGGACCGCGCCTATCGCATCGCGCTGTGGAGCGGGCTCGGCATGCTGGTAGCGCTGGCCGCGGTCAGCGCCGCGACGCCGTTCCTGAGGCATGATTATTTCAGCCGCTGGTTCGCCGGCACCGGCGTGCTTGCCGCGGTGCTGGTGGCGTTCCTGGTGCTGCTGACCGCGTGGAACTTCTGGCGGGCGATCCGCGACCGCCGCCAGTTGCGGCCGTTCCTGCTGGCGCTCGGCCTGTTCGCGCTGACCTTCCTCGGCCTCGGCTTTTCGATGTTCCCCTGGGTGGTGCCGGGTCAGGTGACACTTTACGCCGCCGCAACGGCGCGATCGTCGCAACTCTTCATGCTGGTGGGGGTTGGTATCATGCTGCCGATCATCCTCGCCTATACGGCCTATGCCTATTGGGTCTTTCGCGGAAAAGTCGGCCACGAGGGTTATCATTGATGGCGGGATCATCGCCGCCGCCGCGGCTTTGGCAGCGGCTGTCATGGTTTTTGTTGCTATGGGCGCTTGGCGTGGGCGCTGTGACGGTCATATCCCTTGTGCTTCGCGCCTGGATTGCGCCGAATTGATCGCATTTAATACAATCGACACGCGCGTTAACGATTTCTGAAGGCTATTTCGGGACACTCCCTGCGCGCGACTCACCGGTCCGAAGTGGTCCCTGGCGGCTTCATCAATCGGGGTTGCCGCCGTTGAAAGGGGCATGATGATTACCGCCGATTCCGCCCAGACCATCGTCACCATCTTCATCTTCCTGGTGGTGTTCAATTTCCTGCCCACCTGCGTCGCCTATATTGATCGCCATCCCGAACGCCGGCTGCTCGCCGGGCTGAACGTGCTGGCGCTTTGCTCCTTCGCGCTCTGGCTGGCGCTGATGGCCTGGGCTGTGGGTGGCAGCCGCCCCGACACGATGATCGGCCGCTGGATGAGCAATCCACGCGCCCGCAGCATCGTCATGTTCGTCGTCGCCGGGCTGGCGGCCTTCAGCCTGGGTGGCACGCTCGGTGGTCTTGGCGTCGTTTGAGGCGCCGCGCCTGATCCCCGGCGTCCGGGCGCCGTCGCACGCCGCGGCGCCAGCCGCCTTGCGCCGGCCTCCCGCACTGCTATAGGACCGCGCTTCACTGCTCTTTTTGCGGGCGTGGCGGAATTGGTAGACGCGCTGGTTTTAGGTACCAGTGTCGAAAGACGTGGGGGTTCGAGTCCCTTCGCCCGCACCATCCCGTCGCGTGCCGGCCATGCGAACGGGATGACGATGCAGATTGCTGAAACGTTGAATCAAGGGCTTCGCCGCGAATATTCGCTGGTGATCCCCGCCGCCGCCCTTGCGGCCCGGGTCGATGCCCGCCTTGCCGAAGTCTCGAAGCAGGTCCGCATGCCCGGCTTCCGCCCCGGCAAGGTGCCGCCGAACCTCGTTCGCAAGATGCATGGCGCCGCCCTGCGCGGCGAAGCGCTGCAGGAAGCCATCAACGAAGGCGTGCAGCAGCTACTCGCCGATCGCCAGCTCCGCCCCGCCACCCAGCCGCAGGTCGATCTGGCCGGCGACGATGACGGCGAAGGCGATGTCGGCCTGAAGGTCGCGCTCGAAATCCTGCCGACGGTCGAGGACATCCGCACCGACGATCTCGCGCTGGAACGCCTCGTCGTCGCCGCCGATGACGCCGCGCTCGATGCCGCCGTTGCCCGCCTTGCCGCCTCGCAGCAGCGCAGCGAGCCGGCGCCCGAGGGCCATGCCGCGGTCGATGGCGACACGGTGGTCATCGATTTCGAAGGCCGCGTCGATGGCGAGCTGTTCGACGGCGGCGCCGGTACCGACATGCGCGTGACGCTCGGCCAGGGTCAGCTCATTCCCGGTTTCGAGGCGCAGCTCACCGGCGTCACCATCGGCGAGGAGCGCACCATCAGCGTGTCCTTCCCCGAGGATTATGGCGTTGCCTATCTCAAGGGCCGGCCGGCCGAGTTCAAGGTGACCGTCAAGGGCATCGAGGCGCCGGTGGCGCAGGACATCGACGATGCCTTTGCCCAGAGCCTGGGCATCGACACGCTCGATGCCCTGAAGGATATTCTGAAGGACCAGCTTTCCGCCGAATTCGGCCAGCTGACCCGCACCCATCTGAAGCGCAAGCTGCTCGACACGCTGGCCGAGCGCCATGATTTCGAAGTGCCGGAATCGATGGTCGAAGCCGAATTCGCCCAGATCTGGCAGCAGCTCGAGCAGGAAGCATCGCAGGATGCCGATCCCGCCACCGCGCGCGCCAGCATCGAGACCGAGCGCGGCGATTATCGTCGCATCGCCGAACGTCGCGTCCGCCTCGGCCTGTTGCTGTCGGAAATCGGCACCCGCAACGGCATCACCGTCAGCCAGGCCGAAATGAACCGCCTGATCGGCCAGGAAGCCGCGCGCTACCCCGGCGAACAGGCCAAGGTCGTCAAGTTCTTCCAGGAAAATGCCATGGCGGCGGCACAGCTGCGGGCGCCGCTCTATGAAGACAAGGTCGTCGACTTCCTGCTCGCCCAGGCGACGCTGACCGAGCGCAGCGTCAGCCGCGCCGAGCTGGAAGCCGCCATCGAGGCCGAGGAAGACGGCCCCGCCGGCCATGTCCATGGCCCCGATTGCGACCATGACCATGACCATCACGGCCATGACCATCACGGCCATGATCATGGTGCCGCCGAAGAAGCCGCCAAGCCGAAGCGCAAGGCCAAGGCCAAGGCGGAAGAGCCCACCGCCGAAGCCGTGACCGAAGCTCCGGTCGACGAACCCGCCCCGGCGAAGAAGCCGCGCGCCAAGGCCGCCAAGCCGGCCAGCGAAGCCGCTGCACCGGCCGAGGCCGCAGCCGAAAGCGCCCCCGCCAAGCCGAAGCGCGCCAAAAAGGCCGGCAGCGACGCCGAATAAGCGCGGCCGTCAGGCCGGGCAGGGACGGGCGGGTGCCAGCGGCGCCCGCCGGCGGACGGCGCGACCATTGCTATCGATTTGTTCCCCTTGAAACTCGCGCCGAAACGTCCGACCTTGCGGGTTCAAGCCAAAGGTTGCTCCATGCTCGATATCCACGCCGGCCTCATTCCCATCGTCATCGAAAGCTCGAACCGCGGGGAGCGGTCGTTCGACATCTATTCGCGCCTGCTGCGCGAGCGGATCGTTTTCGTGACCGGCGCCATCGAGGATCACATGGCTTCGGTGATCGTCGCGCAGTTGCTCTTCCTCGAGTCGGAGAACCCGAAGAAGGACATCTACATGTACATCAACTCGCCGGGCGGCGTGATCACCGCCGGCATGGCGATCTATGACACGATGCAGTACATCCGGCCCAAGGTCGGCACGGTCTGCGTCGGCCAGGCCGCCTCGATGGGCAGCTTCCTGCTCGCCGCCGGGGAGCCCGGCATGCGCGTCGCCCTGAAGAATGCCCGCATCATGGTCCACCAGCCGTCGGGCGGCGCCCAGGGCCAGGCCACGGACATCGAAATCCAAGCGCGCGAGATCCTGCGCGTCCGCGGCATCATGAACGAGCTGTACGTCAAGCACACTGGCCAGGACCTTGAAACCATCGAGCGGGCCATGGAGCGCGACAAGTTCATGTCGGCCGTCGAAGCCAAGGCGTTCGGCCTTGTCGATGATGTCACCGAAAAGCGGCCGCTGCCGACCGAAGGCGAAGCGCTGAAGGCGGCGTGATCGCCGCCGACGGTGCGCTCCTTCCGGAGCCGTCGCGACCTCATTGCGTTAATGTGACGCCGTCTGGCGTCCCCGGCCTTGCGGGGGCCGTATTTTCACCGCTACACTCGCATCCGCGCGAGAAAGGAAAGCCATGACCAAGCTGAGCGGCGGCGACTCCAAGAGCACGCTCTATTGCAGCTTCTGCGGCAAGAGCCAGCATGAGGTGCGCAAGCTCATTGCCGGGCCGACGGTGTTCATCTGCGATGAGTGCGTCGAACTGTGCAACGACATCATCCGCGAGGAAACCAAGACCGCGCTGGTCAAGAAGGCCGGCGACGTGCCGACCCCGCGCGAGATCTGCAAGGTTCTCGACGAATATGTGATCGGCCAGACGCATGCCAAGCGCGTGCTGTCGGTGGCGGTCCACAATCATTACAAGCGGCTGAACCATGGCGGCAAGGGTTCCGAGGTCGAGCTCGCCAAGTCGAACATCCTGCTCGTTGGCCCCACCGGCTGCGGCAAGACCCTGCTCGCCCAGACGCTGGCGCGAATCCTCGACGTGCCCTTCACCATGGCCGATGCGACGACGCTGACCGAGGCCGGCTATGTCGGCGAGGATGTCGAGAACATCATCCTGAAGCTGCTGCAGGCCAGCGACTATAATGTCGAACGGGCGCAGCGCGGCATCGTCTACATCGACGAAATCGACAAGATCAGCCGCAAGGCCGACAATCCGTCGATCACCCGCGATGTCTCGGGCGAGGGCGTCCAGCAGGCGCTGCTGAAGATCATGGAAGGCACCACCGCCTCGGTGCCGCCGCAGGGCGGCCGCAAGCATCCGCAGCAGGAATTCCTGCAGGTCGACACGACGAACATCCTGTTCATCTGTGGCGGTGCCTTCTCCGGCCTCGATCGCATCATCGGCGACCGGTTGCAGGGCAAGTCGATCGGCTTCGGCGCCCATGTCGCGGCGCCCGACGAGCGCCGTGTCGGCCAGTTGCTGCGCCAGTGCGAGCCCGAGGATCTGCTGCGCTTCGGCCTGATTCCGGAATTCATCGGCCGCCTGCCGGTGATCGCCACGCTCGAGGACCTCGACGAGGCAGCGCTGATCAAGATCCTGACCGAGCCGAAGAACGCGCTGTCGAAGCAGTACGCCCGTCTGTTCGAGATGGAGGGCATGAAGCTGTCGTTCAGCAGCGACGCGCTCGCCGCCATCGCCAAGCGCGCCATCGAGCGCAAGACCGGCGCGCGCGGCCTGCGCTCGATCATGGAAGCCATCCTGCTCGATACCATGTTCGAACTCCCCGGCCTCGAAGGCGTCGAGGAAATCCAGGTCGACAAGGATGTGGTCGCCGGTACCAAGGAGCCGATGCGCCTGCTGCTGGCCGACAAGGCCGCCTGAGGCGCGATCCGGGAAACAACAGGGGCGGGGGCGGCAACGCTCCCGCCCTTTTTGTTGGCGTCAGCGCCGCACGATCACCCAGCAGGCAACCAGCTTGCGGAACACCGTGACGCCGCTGGCGGTCAGGGCGGCGCCGACGATGCCATAGGCCGGCACCAGGGTGAAACCGAGCAGGGCGAGCAGCACCAGCGCCGCGCAGGAAATGCGCATCGACCAATTCTCGCGGCCGGTCATGATCAGGATCGATCCGGCCGGGCCGGTGAGCACGTTGATCAGCTGCCCCGCCGCCAGAATCTGCAAGGCCGTGGCCCCGGCGACGAACTCGGGGCCGAAGAAGTGCAGGATCCAGGCCGGCACGGCGAGGCACAGGCCGAGCAGCGGCGCAGCCATCACTGTCATGATCACCGTCGCCTGGCGCCAGGCGCGGTAGACGCCGCCGGTTTCGCCGATGCGGTGCGCCGCGGCGATGCGCGGCCCGGCCACCGAATCGAAGGTGACGACGATGATATTGACCAGCGCCGCAATCTGCACGGCGGTGCGGAACTGCCCGATCTCCAGCACCGAATAATGCGCGCCGAGGATCAGCAGCACCAGCCAATCGGCCATCATCATCGACAGCACGACGAAGCTGACCTTCCAGCCCTGGCCGAGCAGCGGCGCCAGCGGCATGGCGGTCGCCCGCGGCCAGTCGCGCGACAGCCGGCGGTACCGCCACCAGGCATAGACCGCCGCGATCAGCTGGGAGCCGACAAAGCACAGGAACAGGGTATCGACCCCGGCTTCCGGCACGACCAGGATCATCACGATCAGACAGCCCAGCGCCAGCATGGTGGCGATCTGGCCATCGACCCATTGCGACAGCACGACACTGCCCGCACCCCGCAGCGCCGCCGACGCCAGCCGCGTCATCGCGAAGGGCAGCACCGCCAGCGCTGAATAATAGAGCACCAGGACATTGTCGGTCTGTGCGAGCAGGCGCAGCAGCAGCGGCACGCCGGCAATCCCCAGCAGCAGCGCAATGCCGAAGGCGATGCCGGCGACGCCGCGGCCGATGGTGCGAACGATGCCGCGCGCCTGCGCCTGGGCCCCGACCTTCAGATCGCCGGCGACGGTGCGGAGCAGGATGTAATCAAGGCCGAACAGCGCGAACGTGCCGCCCACCGTCGCCGTCGTCAGCGCCAGGCCATAGCCCCCGGTGCCGGACGCGCCGAAATGCCGGGCGATCAGGAAATTGAAGACGAAACTGATGACCGCGCCGAACAGTTTGACGCCGAAAGCCGCCAGGGTTTGCAGCAGTTCCGGATGACGCCGCACATAGCCGGCGAGGCGGCGAGGCAGGACTGCGGACACATCCATGGAAAGATCAGCGGCTCCGAATGTCGCGCCGGAGCCGCCGCAGCCCGGCAACGCGACATCGACGGCCATAGCGGTTGGATGGCGTCACGCCAACCCCGGCCCTCGATGTCGCATCGTCGAAAAAAAGGTTCAGAAGGTCAGACGGACGCCGCCGGTGATGCCATGGACATCACGATCGGTATCGAATTCGCCATTATAGTCGACGACGAAGGACAGCGGACTGCCGGCACCGCTGACCGTGAAGCCGGCGCCGACCGAGGCATAGTCGCGGCCCGGGCGGGTCGGCACGAAATAGGCCGGGGTGCTGGCACCGGTACCGGCGATCGAATAGGCGAAGCCGCGGTTGTTGGGGTCGAGCCACTCACGACGCCAGGCGCCGCGCACTTCCGGACGCACCGTCGCGCCGCGCACGGCAAAGGCGCCGCCGACACGCAGGCCGATGTTGGAGAGCACCGATTCATAGCCGCGCGGACCGATGGCGATGGCGCCAAAACCGAGGCCTTCGTTGCTGCCGCGCACCTTCAGATCGGTGTAGCGGGCCCCGGCGAAGGGTTCGAATTCGAAGCCGGCGAAGTTGAAGCTGAGCCCGACAGTACCGCCGGCGAGCCAGGTGCGCGCCTTGGTTTCGCTGAAGAAGTTCAGCTCGGTTGCCGGCACGGCCAGGCCATTGCCGAAATTGATGCCGCGATACAGGTCGATGTTGCTCTCGCCATAGGAGCCGAACAGATCGACATACAGCGGGCCGAGACCGAAGGTGCCATAACCGCCGGCGAACCAGCTCTGGATGCGGCTGCGGCGGCTGTTCGCCGACAGGCTGGCATCCATGTTCTGATAGCCGCCATAGGCGCCGATCAGCGAGCGGCCGCCGAAGCGCAGATCGAGGCCGCCCATGCCGCCCTGGGTGCCGAATTCGCT
>JAIXZK010000189.1 GCA_027489695.1 Sphingomonadales bacterium | reverse complement strand
GTTCTGGGTACAGGGTTCGGCGCCGATCCTCGGCGGCGGCTTCGGCCATTTTTATGCCTATGCACCGACCAAGCAGGAATATCCGATCGATCGCTACGCCATGGAGGTGAAGCGGCAGATGGACGTGCTCGACCGCCATCTCGCGGAGCATGACTATCTGGCCGGCAGCGAATACACCATCGCCGACATGGCGTGCTGGCCCTGGTATGGCGCGCTGGCGATGGGCCTGCTCTACGAGGCCGGCGAGTTCCTGGAAGTGGCGAGCTATACCAATGTCCGCCGCTGGACCGAGCAGATCGCGGCGCGGCCGGCGGTGCAGCGCGGCCGCATGGTCAACCGGGTGTTCGGCGATCCCGCCAACCAGCTCCATGAGCGCCACGACGCCAGCGATTTCGAGACGCGGACGCAGGACAAGCTGCTCGCCGCTGCCGCCGCCGAAAAGTCCGCCGAATGAACGCCGTCGTTTCCGGCCTGCCCAAGGCGGCGGCCGACCTGTCGGCGACCTTGGGCCTGGTCCGCATCGTCACCATGGAGCCCGGTCGCGCCGCGATCGAATATGCGTGCGGGATGCACATGTGCCATTCCGGCGGCGTCGCCCAGGGCGGCTTCGTCGCCGGCTGGATCGATGCCGCCATGGCGCATGCGGTGATGGCGAAGTTCGGCCATGATCCGGTGCCGATCAGCCTGGAACTGAAGATCAGCTATTTCGCCCCGGCGAATCCGGGGATCGTGCTGGCCGAAGGCTGGATCGAGGCTGGCGGCAAATCGACCCTGTTCGCCGAAGGCACGCTGAAGGACGCTTCCGGCCGGCTGCTCGCCAAGGGCACGTCGACGATCCGCATGATCCCGGCGCAGCGCGTCACCGCGATGGCGGGGGGCTGACTGCTCAGATCAGCGCCGCCTCGCGCGCCCGGAACACCGCTTCGGCGCGGTTGCCGGCACCCAGCGCGGCGATGGCGGCGGCGGTATGGGCCTTGACCGTCGCCGGGGAGAGATCGAGGTCGCGGGCGATTTCCTTGTTCGATTGCCCCGCCGCGATCAGGCGCAGCACATCGACCTGGCGCGCCGTCAGCCGCGCCGGCGCCGGGCGCGGCGCCGTCCCCTGCCCGCGCGACGCGGCGAGATCGAGCAGCCGCGGCGGCAGGTAACGACCGCCGGCGACGATCACCCGGATCGCGGCGTCGATCAGCGCCGCCTTCGATGTCTTCGGCGCAAGGCCGGCGACGCCGAGATCGAACAGCGCCAGCAGGGTCGCGTCATCCTCGCTGCCGGTGACGACGAGGATCGGCGTCGCCGGTGCCGCGGCGCGCAGGGCGGCGATGCCCGGCAGCGGCGCCGATCCGGGCATGATCAGATCGGAGATGATGAGATCGGGGCGCGCCGCCGCCGCCGCCCAGGCCGAGGGAAAGTCGCCGCACTGGACGATGTCGGCCGCCGGCCAGCCAAGCGCCACCGTGCCGGCGATGGCGTCGCGCAGCATGGCATGATCATCGGCAATGAGGCAGCTTTGCATGTCGGCCCGGTTCCACCGGCGTGCCGGCATTTCGCCGAAATGACCATCAAGCGGCGGGAAGTTCAACCCAGAAGGCACTGCCCCGCCGCCAGCGCGGCTCATGCCCGGCGCTGCCGGCCATCAGAGCGGCCATCCGCCGCGTCGAAGCGAGCCCCAGGCCGAAGCCGCCGCGGATCTCGTCGCCATGGTCGGAGCCCTGGACATGATCGTCGAACAGGCGGGGAAGATCGGCGGATGCGATGCCGGCGCCATCATCGATCGCCCATAGCCGCAGCCGGTCGCCGTGACGGCGCGCGCCGACGAGCAGCCGCCCGGCCTTGGCGTGGCGGATGGCGTTGGCGACGAGGTTGCCAAGCGCGCGTTCGGCGAGCCCGCGGTCGGCCGCTGCCACCAGCCGGCTCGGCATGGCGATGATCGCCGTGCCGGCGAGCCGCGCCGCCGGCTCATGGAGTTCGGCGATGCGGGCGATCAGCGGCCCCAGCGCCACCGGCGCGATGTCCGCCGTCACCTGGCCCGATTCGAGCCGCAGATGCTCGAGCATCTGGCCGAGCAGCGCTTCGGTCGCATCGAACGCCCAATGGACGCCGCGCACCGCCTTGTCGTGCGCCGGCCCGGCCGGGGTGGCGACGGTCTGATCGAAGAACAGCCGCGCTGCCTGCAAGGGCTGGCCGAGGTCGTGGCTCGCCGAGGCAAGGAAGCGGGTGCGGGTGTCGCGCGCCGCCTCGGCGGCCTGCTTGGCGCGCCAGGCGTCATGGACACTGTCCTGCACGACTTCGCGCAGCAGCAGCATCACTGCGGTGAAACTCGCCAGAAACAGCAGCACCGGCCAGCGAAACTCGTCTTCCGATTGCGCGAACCACGCCCCCAGCCCCAGCGGAATGCCGAGTGGCACGATCGTCGAAGCGAGGCGGCGACGCCCGAATTTCGGCGGCCGGATGGTGCCGAGCACTTCGACGGTGACCGGCGCCAGGCACATCATCGCCACCATCAGGCGCAGCGTCTCGCTGCCATAGGGCATCGCCAGCCAGAAGGTCGAAACCGTCGCGAAATTGCCGAACCAGAAGACCTGGCTGGTGTGCCAGAACCAGCTGTCGGGATTGTCGGGAACGACGCGGCCTGTGGCACGCAGCCAGGCGATCGAGATGATCCACCAGGCGATGAAGCCCCCCATGATCGCATCAAAAACGACAAGCTCGCGCGGCGGGATGATCGCACCGAGCCACAGATGCACGAACAGGATCGACGCCGCGGCAACGGCGATCGCCAGTATCTGCAGGCGCAGCATCAGCGTCATGGCTGCCATGTTCGCCGGAAACGCCCCCGGCGCAAGCGACTAGGCCATCGGGTTAGGCCATCCGGCCAATGGGCGGCAGGACTCACGGCCCGCTATCCACGGGCCAGAAATCACCGGGGACCGTCCATGCGCTTTGCCACCCACCTGCCCGCCATCGCGCTGCTCGGGCTCGCGCTGCCCGCGCCGGTCCTCGCAGCCAAGGCCGAAATCTTTACCCGGTCGGGCACCGTCACCGACATCGCCGCCGGCCAGGCCTCGGCCAGCATCGCCCGCGCCGACGAACAGGCGACCGGCGCCGCCAATGAGCGCCCGGGCTTTGTCGGCGTCACCTCGACCACCGCTGCGCAGAGCCGGCAGGCCGATCCCTTCTCGTCGCCGTCGGACCTCATTCCCCAGGTCACCACCCAGGCCCAATTCGGCGATGTCTTCTTCCACCGCCTCGGCAGCAGCCCCGATCTCGGCAATGGCACCTATCGGCTGACCTTCGGCGTCAGCATCGGCGGCACCCCGGCAGCGAGCCAGTCGGCCGCCCCCAATGGCGTGCCGATGTCGTCCTCGGCCGCCTATAACTACCGCTATGGCCTCGCCAATCTGGTGCGTGAAGGCGTCTTCAGCCTCAGCAATTTCAACGGCAGCACCGATGTCTTCACCTCCGGCTTTGGTGCGGGCGGCGTGTTCTTCGATCAACGCGTGGTCAGCATCGGCGATTTCACCACCATCAGCCTGGCGGTCGGCGGCTTCAGCTCGGCCGCCGCCTATGGCCTGGGCAGCGCCAGCAGCGCGGTCGGCGCCGACATGCGCTGGCTGGGCGTCGCCAGGGTCGAATATCATGTCGGCGGCGGCAATTTCGTCGATGCCCCCAGCGGCTTCCGGCTCGACCTGACCAGCGACAACAGCGGCTTCGACTATTTCGACGCCGCCGCTGCACCGCCGACCGGCGGCGTTCCCGAACCCGCCAGCTGGGCACTGCTGATCACCGGCTTCGGCCTCACCGGCGCCGCCATGCGCCGCCGTCGCGCCGCGCTCGCCCCCCGCCACCTCGCCGCCTGAAGGATCGATCGATGCGCCTGACCGCCAGCAACGTTGCCGCCGCGAACGCTATCGCTGTGAACTTTCTCCGCTTCGCCGCCCCGCTGGCCATCGGCCTGGCGCTGGCGCCGGCCAGCGCCGCCGATTTCTCGATCTCGGGCGGGCCGCCGGCGAGCGGTGGTGGCCTCGGCAGCTGCACCAGCTATGACGCCAGCGGCAACGCGCCATTGGCCGATGCGGGGGCGTGCAGCGGCAGCGGCCTCGGCAATTCGGCTGGCGGCTCGCGCGCCGACTTCGCCGAACTCGGCGCGCGCGCTGCGGCGACGCAGTTCAACGCCGGCGTCTCCATCCCCTCGATCTGGGAGAGCGGCGGCTCCTTTCAGGACAGCGTCACCTTCACCGCCGCCGACCCGCTCGTCACCCATGTCCTCGTCAGCATGGACCTGGGGCTCGACGGGGTGATCGCCGATGTCGGACTGGGCGGCAGCGCACTCGACATGACCGCCGAAGTCCGGCTCGGCAGCCTGTCGAACCATTCGCTGGCCGGGCTGCACCCCAATGGCTCCACCCCCGTCGATCTGCAGGGCTTCACGCTGGCCGGCGGCACCCTCAACGCGCTGGGGACGAGCGACGCCACGCTGCGCACGCCGACCTATTCGCTGCCGGTCAACCAGCCCTTGTTCTTCTCGCTGCGGCTGGCGGCGCGGGTTGGCGCGCTCGGCTCGAACGGCCTTGTCGATTTCGGCAGCACCTTCGGCGCGGCGAACCCGGGCCGGGTCTTCAACCTTGCCCCCGGCGCCACCGCCAATGCCGGCGCCTGGCTGGTCAACAACCAGCTGGTCGACCCCAATGCCGTCGGCGGCGTCCCCGAACCCGCCAGCTGGGCACTGCTGGTGGCGGGCTTCGGCCTCATCGGCGGGTCGCTCCGGCGGCAGCGCTGCGTGGTCGCCTGAGCCGATCGCCGGCGTTTCATTGAACAGGAACTGCGTCCGGCGGCCGGGGCCTCATGCCCCGGCCGCCGGCGCCCGCAATCAGCCCATGCGGTGCAGCGCGCAGAGCTTGTTGCCGGCGGGATCGCGCAGATAGGCGAGATAGAGCGCGCCCATGCCGCCTTCGCGGACGCCGGGCGGATCTTCGCAGCTGGTGCCGCCATTGGCGACGCCGGCGGCGTGCCAGGCATCGGCCTGTTCCGGCCCGCTCACCGCGAAGCCGACGGTGCTGCCATTGCCATGGCAGGCCGGCTCGCCATTGATCGGAATCGAGATCGAGAAGATCCCGGTCGGGGCCATCCAGAACACCCGGCCCTTGTCGTCCTGGAAGCCGGGACCATAGCCGAGCGCGCCGAGCGTCGCGTCGTAGAAAGCCTTGGAGGCGGCAAGATCGCTCGCGCCGACCATGATATGACTGAACATGCGGTTCTCCCCTGGGTGCGACAGCCATCCGCCGCGCCCGGCGCCTGATGCCACGCCGCCATGGCCGCTGTCGATTGCCGGCGCCGCGCCCCTTGCATCTTTGCGAGGGGGGCGCCGCGGTCAATCGAGGTTGGGCCGGCACCAGGTCTCCGCCTGCTCGATCGAGACGCCGCGGCGGGTGGCATAATCGGCGAGCTGGTCGCGGCCGATGCGGGCGACTCCGAAATAGCTGGCTTGCGGGTGGGCGAAGTAGAAGCCCGAAACGCTCGCCGTCGGCAGCATGGCGAAGCTTTCGGTCAATGTGATGCCGGTGCGGGCGGTGACCGACATCAGCTCGAACAGCTGGCGCTTCAGGCTGTGCTCGGGACAGGCCGGATAGCCGGGCGCCGGGCGGATGCCCTGATATTTCTCGCGGATCAGTTCCTCGTTGCTCTGCTTCGGCCCGTTTTCATGGGCCCAGATCTCGCGGCGGACGCGCTCGTGCAGATATTCGGCAAAGGCTTCGGCAAGGCGATCGGCGAGCGCCTTCAGCAAAATGTCCTGATAATCGTCATGCGCCGCCTTGAAGCGGGCGAGATGCGCCTCGATGCCGTCGCCGGCGGTGACCGCGAAACCGCCGAGCCAGTCGCCATCGGGCGAGATGAAATCGGCGAGGCAGGAGTTCGGCCGGCCTTCGCGCTTGGCGACCTGCTGGCGCAGGAAGGGAAAGCGGGCGATTTCCTCGGCGCGGTTGTCGCCTTCATAGATGGCGACATCATCACCGTCACGCCGCGCCGGCCAGATGGCGACGACGCCGCGCGGGCGCAGCCAGTTTTCGGCGACGATCTGGTCGAGCATCACCCGCGCATCGGCGTAGAGATTGCTGGCGCTCTCGCCGACCACCGGGTCGCTGAGGATCGCGGGGTAGAAGCCGGCGAGTTCCCAGGCCTGAAAGAAGGGCGTCCAGTCGATATAGGGGATGAGGTCGGCGACGGTGACATCGTCGATGGTCTGCACGCCGGTCCAGGCCGGACGCACCGGCGGCTGGGCAGCG
This sequence comes from Sphingomonadales bacterium, assembly GCA_027489695.1. GTDB lineage: Bacteria > Pseudomonadota > Alphaproteobacteria > Sphingomonadales > Sphingomonadaceae > Sandarakinorhabdus. The sequence goes on along the minus strand of JAIXZK010000189.1, from coordinate 8,158 downwards.
AAATCCGGCCGGAAGCCATTGGCGCGGGCATCGGCGAGGCTGACCAGCGCCGATTGGGCATTGCCGGCGCGCTTGACGCGGATTTCCTCATATTCGCGCGCCGTGGCGGCGACGAGCTCGTCCTTCAGCGTGTCGCTGACCATGGTGCCCGCCACCCCGACGGCGCGGCTGGCGTCGAGGACATGGATGACCGGGCCCTTGTAGGCCGGCGCGATGCGCAGCGCGGTGTGGACGCGCGACGTGGTGGCACCGCCGATCAGCAGCGGCATGGTCATGCCGGCGCGCTGCATTTCAGCGGCCACCGTCACCATCTCGTCGAGCGACGGCGTGATCAGGCCGGACAGGCCGATCATGTCGGCGCCTTCGTCATTGGCGGCCTTCAATATGGTCTGGAACGGCACCATGACGCCAAGATCGATGACTTCGAAATTGTTGCACTGGAGCACGACGCCGACGATGTTCTTGCCGATGTCGTGAACGTCGCCCTTGACCGTCGCCATGACGATCTTGCCCTTCGACGACGAGCCTTCGGTCTTTTCCGCCTCGATGTACGGCAGCAGATGCGCGACCGCCTTCTTCATGACGCGGGCGGATTTCACCACCTGCGGCAGGAACATCTTGCCGCTGCCGAACAGATCGCCGACGACATTCATGCCGGCCATCAGCGGCCCTTCGATGACGTCGATCGGCCGGCCGCCGCTGTTGAAGGCGAGTACACGCGCTTCCTCGGTATCCTCGACGACGAAGGCATCGAGGCCCTTGACCAGGGCATGCTCCAGCCGCTTCTCGACAGGCAGCAGCCGCCATTCGTCGGTGGCTTTTTCGATGGCCTTGCCGTCGCCGCGGAATTTCTCGGCGATGGCCAGCAGCCGGTCGGTCGAGTCCGGCCGGCGGTTCAATACGACGTCCTCGCAGGCCTCGCGCAGCTCGGGGTCGATGGCGTCATAGACGTCCAATTGCCCGGCGTTGACGATGCCCATGTCCATCCCGGCACGGATGGCGTGCAGCAGGAACACCGAATGCATGGCGCGGCGGACGGGCTCGTTGCCGCGGAACGAGAAGCTGAGGTTGGAGACCCCGCCCGAGACATGGGCGTGCGGGCAGCGGCGGCGGATTTCGGCGGTCGCTTCGATGAAATCGACGCCATAATTGTTGTGCTCCTCGATGCCCGTTGCCACCGCGAAGATGTTGGGATCGAAAATGATGTCGGCCGGCACGAAACCGATGCCGGGGAGCAGGCGATAGGCGCGTTCGCAGATCTCGACCTTGCGCGTCGCGGTATCGGCCTGGCCCTTTTCATCGAAGGCCATGACGACAGCGGCGGCGCCATAGCGCATCACCTTCTTCGCCTGTTCGAGGAACGGTCCCTCGCCTTCCTTCAGGCTGATCGAATTGACGATCCCCTTGCCAGCCAGGCACTTCAGACCGGCCTCGATGACGCTCCATTTCGACGAATCGACCATCACCGGCACCCGGGCGATATCGGGTTCGGCGGCGATCAGCTTGAGGAAGGTGACCATGGCGTGCTCGCTGTCGAGCAGGCCTTCGTCCATGTTGACGTCGATGATCTGGGCGCCGTTCTCGACCTGGGCGCGGGCCACCTCGACCGCGGCGGCGTAATCGCCGGCGAGGATCAGCTTCTTGAACACCGCCGATCCGGTGACGTTGGTGCGCTCGCCGATGTTGATGAAGCTGGCGACGGCGGCGGCATCGCGGACTTCGTTGACGGCGGGCGCCGACGGCGGCGCCAGCGCCGCGACTGCCGCGGCATCGGCGGTGATGGGGGCGGCGGCGCTCATGCGGCGAAGCTGACGGCTTCGAGGCCGGCGAGGCGCAGCGCCGCCGCCGGACGCGGCACCTGGCGCGGGCGGTGCGCGGCGACGGCGCGCGCCAACGCCGCGATGTGCGCCGGCGTGGTGCCGCAGCAGCCGCCGACGATGTTGACAAGGCCCGTCGCCGCCCAGTCGCCGACCAGGCCGCCGGTGGTTTCCGGCGCCTCGTCATATTCGCCCAGGTCGTTGGGCAGGCCGGCGTTGGGATAGACCTGGATCAGCGTATCGGCGACGCGGCTGAGCGCGACGACATGCGGCCTGAGTTCGGTGGCGCCGAACGAGCAGTTGAGCCCGACCGACAGCGGCTTCACATGCGCGATCGAATGCCAGAAGGCCTCGACGGTCTGGCCGCTGAGGTTGCGGCCCGACAGGTCAGTCAGCGTCATCGACAGCATCACCGGCAGCGGCCGGCCAAGCGCATCGCCGGCCTCGGCGGCGGCGAAGGCGGCGGCCTTGGCGTTCAGCGTGTCGAACACGGTCTCGATCAGGATGATATCGACACCGCCTTCGACCAGCGCATCGATCTGTTCGCGATAGACGGCCTTGACCCCGTCGAAATCGACTTCGCGATAGCCGGGGTCGGAAACGCGCGGGGACAGCGACAGGGTCTTGTTGGTCGGGCCCAAGGCACCCGCGACGAAGCGCGGCCGGCCATCGGCGGCGGCGGCGCGATCGGCGCAGGCGCGGATGATGCGGGCGGCGGCGCGGTTGATGTCGGCGACGCGGTCCTCGCAGCCATAATCGGCCTGGCTGATGCGGTTGGCGTTGAAGGTGTTCGTCGCCAGCACATCGGCGCCGGCGGCGACATAGGCGTCGCAGATCGCCGCGATATCGGCGGGCCGCGTCAGGTTGAGCAGGTCGTTGTTGCCCTTCTGGTCATGCGTCACGGCAAGATCACCGCGATAATCGGCTTCGGCCAGCCCGAGCTTCTGGATGGCGGTGCCATAAGGCCCGTCCTTGACGAGGATGCGCTTGCCGGCTTCGGCACGCAGGGTATCGGCGATGGTCATGGGAAAACCTTCTCCCCTCCCGCTTGCGGGAGGGGTCGGGGGTGGGTGAGGTCTACCGGGAGTTGCCGGAGGCGGCAGAACCCACCCCCGCCCGCTGGCGCTGCGCGCCGTCTACGACTCCCCGCATGCGGGAGGGGAGTCACGCTGCCGCCTCCAGCGCCGCCGCCTGCGGCCGCACCCCGAGCAAGTGGCAGATCGCATAGGAAAGCTCGGCGCGGTTCAGCGTGTAGAAATGGAACTGCCGCACCCCGCCGGCATAGAGCCGCCGGCAGAGTTCGGCCGCCACCGTCGCCGCCACCAACTGCCGCGCCGCCGGCTTGTCGTCGAGGCCGTCGAACAACGTCGCCATCCAGCCGGGCACAGCGGTGCCGCAGGGTTCAGCCATGCGCTTCAGGCTGGCGAAGTTCGATACTGGCAGGATGCCGGGCACGATTTCCGCCGCAACGCCGCGCGCCGCCGCGGCATCGCGGAAGCGGAAGAAGGTCTCCGGCTCGAAAAAGAACTGCGTGATCGCCCGGCTGGCGCCGGCGTCGAGCTTGCGCTTCAGATTGTCGATATCGTCGTCAAGGCAGGCGGCTTCGGGGTGGCATTCGGGATAGGCACCCACCGAAATCTCGAACGGGGCGACGGCCCGCAGGCCGGCAACCAGTTCGGCGGCGCTGGCATAGCCATCGGGCCGCGCCTCGAACCGCGCGCCCTTTGCCGGCGGATCGCCGCGCAGCGCGACGATGTGGCGGATGCCGGCAGCCCAATAATCGCGGGCAATCGCATCGATTTCGGCGCGGCTGGCTTCGACACAGGTCAGATGCGCCGCCGCCGGAATCGCGGTGTCGCGGGCGATGCGCGCCACCGTCGCATGGGTGCGCTCGCGCGTCGAACCACCGGCGCCATAGGTGACCGAGACGAAGCGCGGCGCCAGCGGCGCCAGCGTCTCGACCGATTCCCACAGCGTCACCTCCATCGCCGGCGACTTTGGCGGGAAGAATTCGAAACTGACGCCGATGTCGCCGGGAAGATCGGCGAACAGCGGCCCGTTCAGCGCCCGCGCGGCTTCCGCCATCTGGTCCAATGAAAGCGTCATGCTGCCTGCCTTTCCCGCAGTCGCTGCCCGAGCCACAGCGTCACGCCCAGGCCATCGGGCGCCGGCAGCCGCGTCGCGACGCTCGCCGAAAGTCCCGCCGCCGTCATCCAGTCGCAGATCTGGCCATCGCCGAAGCCGAGCCGGACGTGCCGGCGCTGGCTGCGCAATTCCTCGCGGGCGTGCGGCATCAGGTCGATGACGAGCAGCCGTCCCGCCGGCGCCAGCACCCGCGCCGCCTCGGCGATGACGGCGGCGGGATCATCGGCGAAATGCAGCACCTGGTGCAGCACGACGGTATCGACACTGCCGGGCGCGCGCGGCAGCGCATACATGTCGCCGTGGCGGACCTCGGCATGGGCCAGGCCACGCGCCTCGATGCGGCTGCGCGCCAGCCGCAGCATCTCCGGGTTGCGATCGAGGCCGAGCGCGCTCGACGCCCGTTCGCCGAGCAGTTCGATCATCCGCCCGGTGCCGGTGCCGACATCGATGAGCGCGCCGAGCGGGGCATCGCCCAGCGTCGCCAGGATCGCCGCCTCGACCGCTGCCTCGCTGGTGTGCAGCGAGCGTTCCTGATCCCAGGCTTCGGCGTGCGCAGCGAACCAGGCATCGGCGGCGGCAGCGCGTTCGGCGCGGACATCGGCGAGCCGCGCCTGATCACCGGCGCCGGCGCCGGTCGCCAGCGCGTCGATCGCCGCCAGCACCGGGCCGCTGATTTCGGCAGGGCCGAGACGGACGAACACCCAGGCGCCTTCCTTGGCGCGTGTGACGATGCCGGCATCGGCGAGAATCTTGATGTGGCGCGAAACCCGCGGCTGGCTCTGCCCGAGCACCGCGGCGATTTCGCCGACCGACAGCTCCAGCCCGCGCACGAGCAGCAGGATGCGCACGCGGCTCGGGTCGGCAAGCGCCCGCAGGATGGCGAGGAGTCGTTCCACGCCCAAGGACATAAAGACATCTTTATATGTGTCAAGCAGGGTGCGGCGAGGCAGCGCGGCCGCCGCCGTACCCGCCGCCGGGGCGGCTGGCGCCCCGGCCGTTGCCGGCCCGAAGCGTTTGACGCGGGCCGCCCCGTGCGTGCTATGCCAGCCCGGCCCCGTGTTGCCGAAAGTTGTTCGATGCGTCGCCCGTCCCCGATACCCCTGCTGCTGCTCCTCGGTGTCGGCCTCGCTGGCTGCACCGCGACAACGCCGCGTGCCGGCGCGCTGCCGGCGCCCGAGGCGGACCGCTGGGAAAAGACCAACCGCCGCGTCTATGCCGTCAACAAGCAGATCGACCGCTTTGCCTTCAAGCCGGCCGCAAAAGCCTATCGCTTCGTCACGCCGCGGCCGCTGCGCACCGCGATCGCCAATGGTTACAGCAACTTCGGGGAACCGGCCAACTTCGTCAACGCGCTGCTGCAGGGCAAGATCGCCCAGGCGTTCCGCACCTTCGATCGCTTCCTGATCAACACCATCCTCGGCGTCGGCGGCCTTGCCGATCATGCCACCGGCATGGGCCGGCCGCAGGAGAGCGAGGATTTCGGCCAGACCCTCGCCTGGTGGGGGGTCAAGTCCGGGCCCTATGTGGTGCTGCCGGTGTTCGGGCCGTCGACCTTGCGCGACGGCTTCGGCCTGGTGGTCGACCAGCTCGCCGATCCGGCCAGCATCGCCCGCAATGAACTGTTCGGGCCCTCGCGCATCTTCCGGCTCGGCCAGACCGCCGGCCAGCTGGTCAATCTGCGCTCGCGGGTGATCGACCAGGGCGGCGACCAGCTGCTCGCCGACAGCCTGGACGAATATACCCTCGTCAAATCGGCATGGCTGCAGCGTCGCAAGTCGCTGCTTTACGACGGCAATCCGCCGATCGACGATTCGGAGTTCGAGGATGTGCCCGCCGATCCGGCCGCGGATGCGATGGCCGATCCGGCGGCTCCGCCAGCGGCCGCCGCCGCTGCGTCCGATCCGGCTGCGCCCGATCCCTCTGTGTCCGATCCTACCGGCGCGGCGCCGCCGGCAACCGACGCGGCCCCGGCGGCGGCCCCTGCCCCCGAAACCCTGCCCGCTACGCCGTCGGCGCCACCGCAACCCCCGCAATAATCGGCAGCAGCGGCGCCAGCGCGCCGAACGCCGGTTCGATCTGTGGCACCGGCGGCGGCAGGTGGAACCCCGCCGCCCGCACCATCGCCGCGCTGTCGCGGTTCAGGTTGCAGCCGACCGCCACCACCCGCTGCACCGGGTTCAGGCGATCCTGCCAGCGCCGGCGGCGCGGATCATCGCTGGCGACATGTTCGAGGAACAGGAAGCGCCCGCCCGGCCGCAGCACCCGCCGCACCTCGGCCAGCACGCGGGGCGGATCGGCGACGCTGCACAGGGTCAGGCAGCAGACGACGGTATCGAAGCTGGCAGCATCGAAGCCCAGCGCCTCGCCGGCACCGGGCAGCGAGCGCACCGGCACCGGCGATGCCGCCAATCGCGCCGCGGCCCGGCGGTTCATGCCTTCGGAGGGCTCGACGACCGTCAGCCGCGTCACCTTCGCCCTATCGTAGAATGGCAGGGTGGCACCGCTGCCGAAGCCGATTTCGAGCACCTCGCCGCTGGCCTGCGCCACCAGCGCCTGCCGCCGCGCCGCGATGCGCGGATCGCCCAGCGCCCGATCGAGCAGCCACGGAAACAGGCGTTCAGCGTAAATCCCCATGGCGGAACCATGCGCGCCGGCGCCTGCGCCGGCAAGTCCGCCCGGCTGGTGACAGGGTTGCCGCCCATGCTAACGCTGCCGCCATGCGCGCCGCCCTCCCGACATTGCTGCTGTTGCTCGCCGCCTGCGGCGGCACGGACCCCGATGCCACCGCCAGCCCCGAACAGAACCGGGTCGAGGCCAAGGCCATCGCCGATGTCGACGCCGCAACCGCAGCCGCAGCGGCCCCCGCCCCGTGAGCCTCTCCATCCGCCGCGCCGGTACCGGCGACATCGCCGCGGTTGCCGGCCTGCACATCGCCAGCTGGCGCGTCGCCTATGTCGACATTCTCGACCCTGCCTATCTGGCCGGGCCGATCGAGGCCGACCGCACCGCCGTGTGGACCGAGCGGCTGGCGGCGCCGCGCGACGACCTGACCGTGCTGCTCGCCGAAACGCGCGACGGCAGCCCGGTCGGGTTCGTCTGCGTGATCCATGCCGAGGACCCGCCCTGGGGGAGGCTGGTCGACAATCTCCATGCCCGCCCCGATCTGCGCGGCACCGGCATCGGCGCGCGCCTGCTGGCGGCAGCGGCGGCCATCATCTGCCACGGCGACATGCATCTGTGGGTCTATGCGGCCAACGACGGCGCGCGGCGCTTCTATGCCCGCCAGGGCGGCCGCGAAGTCGATATCCAGGCGTCCGACAAGGTGGGATCGGCCGGCAAGCCGCTGTGGCGGGTGCACTGGCCCGACGCGCGGCGCCAGGCACTGGCCGATGCGACCCCGATGACGATCAGCCCGCTGCCAGGCTGAGCCGGCTTTCGACGCGGGCGAGCAGGTCGCGGTCGTCGTGCATCCAGGGGTGGAAGCCGGGGCGGAAATAGCCGAGCCAGTTCGGGAACACCCGGCGCAGCACGCCAGGCGTGCCGACGAGATACCAGAACAGCTTTGCCCGCGCTTCCCACAGCCCCATGCCGTCCTGCATCAGGAAGGCGATGGCGTCGTGCGAACGCCAATAGACGAAGTTCTTCGAGACGTTCCAGAACACCGCGGAACGGATCACCCAGCGCTTCAGCGGCTTCAGCTCGCGGGTCAGGTACATATAGGTATCGAACGCCACCGCCTTGTGCTCGACTTCCTCGATGGCGTGCCAGGTCCACATGCGCTGCGCCTCGTCGCTGGCGCCGGCGAAATTGTCGCCATGGGTCAGCATCGAATGGGCGAAGATGGCGGTGAAATGTTCGAGGCTGACGGTAACGCACAGCTGCGCGACCGGGTGGTTCTGGCGGGTCACGGCGAGGCTTTCGTCGACGCGGGCGTCGATCTCGGCCAGATCATAGCCGGCTTTCGCCACCTGATCGTTGAAGGCGACATGTTCGCGGGTGTGATAGGCTTCCTGGCGGACGAAATCGTCGATCTGCGCGGCGAGCTTCGGCGGCACGGCATTGCGGAAACGCCGCACCGTCTCGATGAAGAACGCCTCGCCCTTGGGGAAAGTCGCCGACAGCGAATTGTGCCAGGCGGTGGCGACGGGCTTGCCGCCCAGCCACCAGCGCTCGCGCACTTCGTCGCGGCCGAAGCG
>JAIXZK010000299.1 GCA_027489695.1 Sphingomonadales bacterium | reverse complement strand
CAGCACCAGACGACGATGTTCCAGCCGGTGGGCGGCATGGGCATGATCGGCAAGGCCTTCGCCGCCCAGGTCGCCGACCGCATCCGCTATGGCGCCAAGGTGACGAAGATCGATCAGAGCGGCGGCGCCGTCACCGTCACCTACACCGATGTCGCCAGCGGCACCGTCAACACCGCCAAGGCCGATTATTGCGTCTGCACCATCCCGCTCGGCATCCTGTCGCAGATCGAAGTCGATGCCTCGGCCGAGATGCTCGCCGCCATTGCCGCGGTGCCCTATTCCAACTCGGTCAAGGTCGGGCTCGAAATGCGCAGCCGCTTCTGGGAGGATGAAGAGGCGATCTACGGCGGGATCAGCTATACGGACCAGCCGATCTCGATGATTTCCTACCCGTCCGGCGGCATGTTCCGCCCCGGCCCCGGTGTCATCCTCGGCGCCTATACCTTCGGGCCGGCATCGTACAAATTTGCCGGCATGACGCCGGAACAGCGCATCGCCGAAGCGCTGGAGCAGGGCTCGGTCTTCCACCCCGGCCGCTACAAGGAACAGTTCATCGGCGGCGCCAGCGTCGCCTGGAGCCGCGTGCCGTTCACGCTCGGCTGCTGCGCGCGCTGGAACGAGGATACGCGCAAGCAGCATTATCAGAAGCTTGTCGGCGTCGATAACCGGCTGGTGCTGGCCGGCGAACATGCCTCCTATATCGGCTGCTGGATGGAGGGGGCGCTGCTCTCCTCGCTCGATGCCATCACCCGGCTGCACCGCCGCGCGCTGGAGGCCTGATCATGCGCACCCTGTTGCTCTCGCTGCTGCTCGCCGCCCCCGCCTTCGCCGCCGCACCGCCGCCGGCGCCGCACCCGGGCGCCGAAATCTACCAGAACGTCTGCCAGGCCTGCCACATGGCCAATGCCGGTGGCGGCGTCGGTGCCGGCCGCATCCCGGCGCTGGCCGGCAACCGCAACCTGGCCGTGGCCGGCTATCCGGTGACGGTCGTCACCGGCGGCAAGGGCGCCATGCCCTGGTTCCGCGGCGCGCTCAGCGACCAGGAAATCGCCGATGTCATCAACTATGTCCGCAGCCATTTCGGCAACAAATACAAGGACAAGGTAACCGCCGCGATCATCGCCGAGCAGGGCATCCCGGCGCCGAAAGGCGGCGAGCGCTAGCGCGGCGGCGGCGTGCGGCCGCAGCCGTCTATTTTACATATTTTACGGATTCCGAGGGTTTTCCAACATCGCCCGCCTCCGGCCCATGCCGATTCGATCGACAGCCGCGAACATACTCAGCCAACCCCCTGTAGGACAGGGATTCCGCACGCTGCCAGCCAGTCGTCGATGGCGTCATAATCCGCCGGCGGCCGCGTCGCATCGTCGGCATCGCCCGGCGGCACGAAGATCACCATGCCCTGCCGGGCACGGGTGAGCAGCACACGATAGGCGTTGCGGACATAATCGGCGCGGCCGAGATCGCCATCGTCGTCGCGGATATTGGTCCAGCGGGTGCCGCGGAACTCGCGCGCCTGCCAGCGCGCGCCACGCCGGAAATTCAGGTCCCAGGCCACCCCCGTCCAGTCGAGTTCCAGCCCCTGGACAGCGAACTCGCTCGCGGCATCTTCCAGCGCGCTGGACGACCGCACGTCATCGCTCGGCCCCAGAAACCATTCACAGACGTCGATCGGCGCCTTCACATAAAGGCCTTCGGGCTTCAGCCGCAGCGCCTTCGAGGTTGCCAGCAGGCCGGAACGCTCGCCGGCGCGGCGGCGGGCCCGTAGCCAGGCGCGCGCCGCTGCCAGATTGCGAGTGCGAACGATCGGAAACAGCGCCGGATCGGGCCGCATGACCGCGGCCGCCGTTGCATCCTCTCCCAACATCGCGGCCACGAATCGCGAGACACTGTCGGCGCGGAAGGAGCGCACCGACCAGGCCAGGTGCAGCGCATCGTCGATCGTCGGGTTGCGGTGAGCCAGATGCCAGCGCAGTCCGGCATCGAGGCTCGAGGCGTCGGCAAGCAGATGCGGCGGCAAGGCGATGTGCCAGTGCGGCAACGCTGCCTGGAGCGCGCGCACCCATTCGGCGACGCCGGCCTCGCCGCGGTTGATCTCCTGGCCCTCGCCGATCAGCGCCACCACCACGCACCAATCGGGCCGACGATCCATCACCGAGAGCAGAAAGGCCGGCTCCGACTGGTCGAAATCGGACTGGCCACGCTTGCGGCGCATGAAATCGCTGGTCATCGCCCGGTCCCAGGCACGCTGCGCTTCGTCGAACACCACCACATGCTCGGACGGTACGCGTCCGGCATCGACATACTCGTCGCGGAAATGATGGACATTCTGGATGAACTTGTCGGGCGAGCGCCCGGCGACCAGGGCGGCATCGCTGCGGCCGACCCCACGCTGGCGACGGTGGTCGCGGCGCAGCGCCTCGCGCAGCACATCGACGAGCGGGCCGTTGCCGGACAGGAACGTCGCATCCTCGCCGATCTCGCGCGCCATCCGGCCACAAGCGAGGTTGAGCCCGGCCAGCGTCTTGCCGGCCCCCGGCACGCCGGTGACGAAGGCAATCGCCTTGCCGCCACTGGCCTTCATTCGCGTCACCAGCGCTTCGATGGCGGCGGCGGTCCGGGTGAGATTCTCGACCCCGGCCTCGGAACGCGAGATTTCGGCCACATCGTGCCCGCGATAGAGCGCCTCGGCCGCTTCGATGATCGTCGGCGTCGGCTGATAGGCGCCCAGCATCCAGGCATCGGCCGCGAACTCCGGCGCCGGCGACAGCAGCGCCATGTTGCGGATCGTCGGCAGCAGATCTCCCGGCGCCAGGCACAGTGGCGCATGCACCCGATCCGCTTGCGAAAAGCCGAGGCCGATGTCCTGCGGGCGCGCTTCGGTGGCGATCAGGATCGGCACGATCGCCTTGTCATGGCTGGTGCGGTGGAAATTCTTGAGGTCGAGCGCATAGCCATGGACCTGTTCGATGGCGTGGCGGGCAAAGTCGCGCTCGCCGACCTTGTACTCGATGACGAAGACCAGTCCGGCATGGACGATGATCGCGTCGGCCCGCCGGCCCATGCGCGGAATGGCGAATTCAAGGAAGAACTGCGCCTGCGGCAGTTCCGCAGCAATGGCCTTCAGGTGGATGATCTCGAACAGCCAGGCAGCGCGCTGCGCCGGCTCGACAGCAAATGGCAGATGACGCGCCAGCGCCCCCAGCAGCGCATCTTCGGCCGCCGCGGCGAACTCGTCGCCGCTGAAAGAGACATAGGCACGCTGCACGCCACCTGGTGCCAGGCCATTCTGTCGCCGACAAGGGGCGGCATGGCGCCGCGTCAGGGGACGGAAAGACGTTAGCCTCCGGCGGCTGGCACCTTGGGCACCAGAGGCAGCGCGGCTCGAGGATCGAAGCGGTGGACCGATCAGAGCGTCGCCAGGGCCGCGACGATGCGATCGACATGGGTCAGGTGCAGCCAGCGGCCACCGTCCGCCACCATCTCGATGCCGGCGCCCGGCAGTGTTTCCCGCCAGAAACCGGCGCAGGGGCCGAAATCATAGAGCGGGTCGCGGGCGCCGGCGAGCACCCGCCACTGCCGCCCGTCGGCGAGCGGCGTTGGCCGGGCGCCGCGGCCATGCGCCTGCAATTCGGCGAGGAAACCCTGCATCCCGAGCGCTGCCTGGCGCGAGGCGCGCACGATATCGGCGCAGGTCTCGGGATCATCGATGGCGGCTTCGTCGATGGCGCTGCCGGCGACGCTGTGGCGCTGCATCCGCGCGATCTGCGCCGAACTCGTCCGCCGTGACAGGATGCCGGCAAAGGCGGTGGCCAGAGTCGGGCTGCCGAAGAACAGCGCCTTGCCGCGCCCCATCATGCCGGCGTGGCGCTGATCGAGATGCGCCGGCGGATCGGGGGCGACGAGGATGCCGCCGGCGATGCGATCAGGCATGGCGGCAGCGGCGGCGAGCGTTGCAGCGCTGGCGGTGCGGCCGAACAGGGTGAGGCGATCGAGCCCCAGCGCCTCGGCAATTTCGGCGGCGTCGCGGCCAGCTTCGGTGAAGGGGCAGCGATCGGGACGGGCGCCGGCGATCATGTCGGTGAGGCCGAAGCCGGGGCGATCGAAGGCGATCGGGCGCCAGCCGGCGAACTGCAGCGCCGCCACCAGGCGGCGCGGTTGGTGGCGACCGCCGACGGCAGCATGGAACATCAACAACGGCCGGCCCCGCGGCGGGCCATGATCGGTAACCGCGATGCGGCCGGGTGCGCGCTGGCGGGCGATCAGGCGCAATGGCTCGGGGTCCGTCGCCTCGCCGCGCGGCGCGATCTCGACGCTGCACGCCGTTGCCAGCCCGGCCAGCGCATCGACTTCGGCGGCAATGCGCGCCAGATCGACGGCATTGGCGACGCCGCAGGCCTGGAACACGATCTTCAGTTCGGCCTTGGCGCTTTCGCTGGAGGCGCCGACGCTGTGCGCAGCGACATCGCGGGTGGCACCATGCGCGACCGCCTGGGCGAGCGAGGCCTGACGCAGCGACAGGCCGAACAGATCGGCGAACAACCGCATACTGCCTTCGGGGGTGCGCACATCGCCGGCGGCAGCGGCAAGGATGCGCCGGACGAGATCGGTCTGCCGCGCCGATCCGGTCTTGCGCATGGCGCTGGCAACAAGCTTGCGCGCCGTTTCATAGGCAACGCCGGTGGCCAGCGCCGCGGCCTTCAATTCGCCGCGCCGCGCCAGTTCGGCGGCGAGCCGGCTTTCCTGCCGCGACAGGCCATAGGCGCGCGCCGCCTGGTCCCAGGCGCTGCCATCGGGGCGGAAGGCGATGACAGCGAAGCTGCACCGGCCGCCATCCAGGGCGGCGCGGACATCGGCGGCCAGCGGCCAGCGCCGCGCCACCGCCAGAGTCGCCGCTGCCACCGCCACCGGGCGGCCGCTGGCATCGTCGGCAATCGCCGAAACGCTGGGCCGATCGGCGGCAATGGCGCGGACGACGGCGGCGAGCGGATCGACCCCGCCCAGCCATTCCCGAAAGCGCCGATCGGCAACGATGACGCGCCCATCGCCATCGCAGGCCGCCGAGGCGAAGCTGTCGGCATGGGGATCGGCGGGCGGGCCGGCGCGGGCAACCGCGGCGGTTGCGGCGGCGAGCACATCGTCCGGCGCCTCGGCGATGGCGGCGAACAGGCCGTCGTGATCGTCGACCAGAATGTCGAGCAGCGCGTCGTCGCGGTCGGCGCGCCGGAAGCGATCAAGGAAGGCGGCGGCGCGGGCTTTCACCTTGGAACCATAGGATTTTGTCGCGGGCGTGCAACCACACCCAAATGGGGATGCGACGCCGGGCCGCGCCGCGCTACCGGCAGGGCATGACTTCGCCCGCAAAGACTCTGTTCATTCTTTCCGCCGTTGCCGCGGCGGTGCTGCCCGGTCTGGCCGCGCCCGCCAGCGCCACCACGCTTGGCTTCGATGCCCTGGCGCACGACGCGCCGGAGCGGCTGTACGGACCCAGCACCGGCGCCATCGACACGGTGTTCAGTTTCACCGAAAGCGGCTTTGCGATTTCGGTGTCGCCTTCGCCGGTGATCGTCTGGGGCCGCGGCGATCCGCGCAACGCCGATGCCGATGGCGCGACACTGACCAACCTCGATGGCCGAGCGCGCTTCGGCTTCGCGCCCGTCGCCGGCGGCAGCTTCACGTTGAATTCCTTCCAGATCGCCGGCTTCTACAATGGCGCGCAGAGCGAAACCGGCTTCGGCAACAGCTTCATGGTGCGGTTCAACGGTGACCTTGCGACCGATCAGGTCTTCGCCATCGACACTCTGCCCGGCTTCCAGACCTTCACCTTCAACCGGCCCGGCGTCATCGGCTTCCAGATTTTCAGCACCTATGCCCAGCTCGACAATGTCGTGGTCAACGCCGTGCCCGCCATCGGCGGCGTGCCCGAACCCGCCAGCTGGGCGCTGCTGATCGCCGGCTTCGGCCTCACCGGCGCCGCCCTGCGCCGCCGCCGGGCGCTGGCGGCTGCCTGAACCGCCGCTACTCCCCTCGACCCCGCCAGAAAGACAAGCCCATGCGTTCCCTGCTTTTCCTCGCCGCTGCCGTCGCCGCCCCGGCGCAAGCCGGCATCCTGCTGACCTTCAACGAGATTCCCAATTACGAACGGCCGGCCGGCTTCTACAACGGCGGCACCACCTTCAATGCGGGCACCAGCCAGGCGACGGGCCGCATCGGGCCGAGCCTCGGCGTGACCATCGACGAAGCGGCGATCATCTTCCAGGCGTTCGATCAATGCCCCGGTGGCGGCTGCAACGGCATTTTCCCGAACACGCCGCCGCTCGGCTATCGCGCGCTCTACAATTTTCCGCGGCTGACCAGCCTGCCGGCGCGCACCACCATCAATGTCGCCGCCGGCTTCACCGGCGAAGCCAGCGTCTGGCATTGGGGCAATGTTTCGAGCTTTGCCGTCTATCGCGATGTCGGCGGCGCCGATGGCAATGGCGGCGCGCCGGTGGCGCTCGGCTTTGTCGCGCTGCCGACAACACAGGGCTGCACGGTCGACCCCAATACGCTGACCGTCACCGTCTGCGGCTGGACGAAATACACGCTGAACTTCACCGGCACGGCGCGCTCGATCGGCCTCGCCGGTTCCGGCACCTATTTCGACAATGTCACCCTGGGCGCGCCGGGTGTGCCGGAGCCGGCCAGCTGGGCCCTGCTCATCGCCGGCTTCGGCCTGACCGGTGCCGCGATGCGGCGACAGCGGCGGGTTGCGGCCTGAGCGCCTTCGATCCGCCCAAGGGAGACGCTTTGCAGCGCCGGGGAGAGGACCTCAGCCGCCCGCAATCTCCACCAGCGCCATCACCAGCGCGTCGACTTCCTCGGCGCTGTTGTAGTGGCTCAACCCCACCCGCACCGCACCGGTTTCGCGCAAGGACAGCACGCCGGCGGGTTCCCAGGCGTAGTAATAGCCGTCCCAGGCGAAGATGTTGCGCGCCGCCAGCGCCGCCGCCACGGCGCTGCTGTCATGGCCGGCAATCGTGAAGGTGAAGGTCGGCACCCGCGCGGCAAGGCGGTTGGGGTTGGCGATGCCGTGCAGCGTCACGCCCTTCACCGCCCCCAGGCCGGCGAGGAAGCGGCGCATCAGGTCGGTTTCGTGCCGCACCATCGCGTCGCAGCCGGCGACGATGCGCGTCCGCAGCGAGGCGTCCGCAGCGGCGCCAGCCAGTTCGCCGAGCCAGGCGTAGTGTTCGAAGGCTGCAAGGCAGCCGGCCTGGGCCTCGAAGCTCGGCGTGCCGGGGGAAAGCCGGGTCGGCATGGCGCTCGACGACGGCCGCACCTTCTGCGACGGCAGCCGCGCCTGCAGTGCCCGCGACACGAACAGCACCGCGGCGTGCGGCCCGAAGAATTTGTACGCCGAAGCCGAGAGCATGTCGCAGCCGATCGCCTGGACATCGATGGCGAGATGCGGCGCCGATTGCACGGCATCGACGACGCTGACCGCGCCGACGCTGCGCGCCGCGGCACAGACGCGGGCGACGTCGTTGAGCGTGCCGAGGAAATTGCTGGCATGGCCGACCGCGACCAGCCGCGTGCGCGCGTCGATCAGGCTGTCCAGCGTTTCGTAGCGGAATTCGAAGCTGTCGCGATCCCATTCCAGCCAGCGCACCGCGACGCCGCGAGCTTCGGCAGCCTGCAGCCAGGGCGAGACATTGGCATCATGATCCATGCGGGTGAGGAGGATATTGTCCCCCGCCCGCCAGT
>JAIXZK010000303.1 GCA_027489695.1 Sphingomonadales bacterium | reverse complement strand
TGGCGGCGTCGCCCGCGACGACATCGGCGGCACTGACGCTTTGCGCGTCGATCGGCCCGGCGGTGATGCGGCCCAGTTGCGCCAATTCGCTGGTGGTGACCCGGATCGTCGGCAGGGCGGCGCCGGTCACGGCAAGGTTGGCGGCGCCGAAGCCGGTTTCCGGCAGGTCGTTGCTGTCGGTGCCGGCAGCGCCAGTCGCGGTGATGTCGAGCGCGCCGGTGCGGACGGTGCCAAGCCACAGCGTGCCGGTGGTCGCCAGCGTGGGCCCGCCGGCGGCAAGGTTGCCGATCGCGATGCTGCCGCCGGCGTCGAGGCTGGCGCTGCCGCCGGCGATGACGCTGCTGGCCTGGATGGCGTCGGCGGCGGTCAGGCTGACCGCGCCGAGCGTTGCCGCGAAGCTGGGCGCGGCGAAGGTCGCGACGCCGGCGTCGTCGCGGCCGGGAAGCCCGGTCAGTTCGCGCGCGGTGATGGCGATATCGCCGCCGCTGCTGCGTGCCGTTCCGAGGCGCAGGAAGCTGCTGCCGCCGGTGCCCATGCCGGTGTCGGTGATGATGATGTCGCCGCTTGCGGCCAGCGTGCCGATCAACGTCTCGCCGTTGATCGCCAGGTCGGCCGTGCCGGAGACGCCGAGGTCGAACAGCCGCGAGGCGCCGCCGACGGCGAGCAGGGTGGCGCCGCGGATGCTGCCGGCGGTGGAAGTGGCAAGGATATTGCCGGTGCGCGCGAGCACGCTGGCGGTGGCGGCATCGCCGTCGACGATGGTGATGTCGCCTTCGGCGGACAGCGTCACAGCGACATTGGCGTCGATCGCCGGGATGGTGCCGGCCGGGAAGCCGAGGACGGTGATCGCGCCCTGCGGCGCCGACATTGCAATGCTGCCGAGACTGCTGGTGACGCTGCCGACGAGGATGTCGCTGGCATAGCTGGCACCGGCGCCAGGGGCGTTGCCGCTGGCGGTCAGCGTGATGTCACCGGTGCCGGTGATGCTGTCGGCGGTGATGCTGCCGGTGGTGGCAGTGGCGCCGAAGCGGGCACCGATGCCGGCGGTGCTGCCGCTGATCGTGGCGCTGCCGAGGCCGATGTCGCGCACGGCAGTGAGGGCAACATCGCCGCGCGGCGCGACAAGGGTGGTGTCCTCGATATCGCTGTTGCTGGTGATGCTGATGCCGCCGGTGGCGCCGGCCTTGGTACCGGCGGTGAGCGTCCCGATCTCGACGATGTTGGCGGCATCCGCCAGGTCGCCGCCGGCCTTGGTCAGGCGCACGCCGCTGCCGGCGGTGGCGCTGCCGATGCTGAGGGCGCCGGCGCTGACCACGCCCGCCACCGTGCCGCCGGTGGCAGCGAGGCGCAGGCCGCCGTTGCTGGCGGTGATGGTGTTGATCGTGGCACGGCCGGCGGCGATGTCGATGGTCAGTTCGTCGCTGACGCCCGGATTGGCGGCGACGCCGGCGGCGACCTCATCGAGCTGCGCCAGTTCGGACGCGCGGATGGTGATGGTCTGGGCGGCTGTGCCGGTGGCGAACAGATCGGCGCGGCCATAGCCGGCGATCGGCAGGCCGGTGGAGTCGAAGCCACTGCCGCCATTGCCCGAAAGGATCACGGCGCTGCCGCCGCTGCCGTTCCGCAGCGCGAGGCCGCTGCCGGCGGCGAGTTGCAGCGCGTCACCGGCGCTTGCCGTCTCGATGCGGATGCGGTCGGCGGTGACGGTGGCATCGTTGCCGGCGGTGATCCGGCGGGCCTCGATGGTGTCGCTGGCGCTGAGGCTGATGCTGCCGGCGCGCGCGGTGAAGGTCGGCGCCACGGGGGCGGCGACCGCGGCATCGTCGCCATCGGGCAGGCCGGTCAGTTCGCGGGCATTGATGGCGATGTCGCCGCCGCTGCTGCTGGCGGTGCCAAGGCGGATGAAGCCGCTGCCGGCGCTGCCTGCATTGATGTCGATATCGCCGGCCACGCTGATGCTGCCGATGATCGCTTCGCCGCCGCTGACGACGGTGGCGCTGCCGCCGGCAACGGCGAAGGCGCGGAAGCCCTGGGTGACGGCGAAGGGATCGAGGCCGCCGATGCTGCCGGTTTCGGAGGTGGCGGTGATGCTGCCCGATTGCGAGACGACGCTGTCCTGATCGGGGTCGGCGGCGAGGATGCGGATGTCGCCGCGCGCCTGCAGCACGATGTCGCCGCCGGCGGCCAGGCCCTGCAGCGGCACCGCCGCCGGCTGGCCGAGCACGGTGATCGCGCCGCGTGTCGCCACCAGGGCGAGCGAGGCATTGGCGCCGGCAACATCGATGGCGCGGCTGGTAATGCCGCCGGTGATGGCGGCGATCCCCGGCGCGGCGTCGCGGCCGGTCGAAACCAGGCGAAGGCTGTCGATCACCGTCACATCGGCGAGGAAGGTCGCCTGGCCGAGGACGCGCAACTCGCTGCCGGCCGCCGCCGGATTGATGTCCGCGGCTTCCAGGCCCTGCAGGCGCAGCGCCGCAACGCGGCCGAGGGTGAGCGTCGCCGTGTCATTGCCGATGGCGATCGCCGCGCTGCGGCTGGCGAGCGTGGCGCCGCCCATGGTGATGCCGGGCAGGCTGATGCCGTCGCGGGCGCGCAGCAGCAGCGGATCGGCGCCGCTCTCGGCGACGTTGCTGGCCAACACCAGGCCGGTGCCGCCGGTGATGGTGGCGACATTGATGACGCTGCCCAGCGCCGTCAGGGTGATGCGGTTGTCGGCACGGTGGTTGATGAGCGCGTCGCCATTGCCGAGCGCGATGCCGCCCGCGGTGATGCTGTAATTGCCGCCAACAAGGCTGCCGGCGATCGATGCTTCCAGCGCCGTCACATCGCCGTCGATGAAGGTGCCGAAGGTCGAAGTGATGCCGATGTCGCCGCCATTGGCGGTCAGCGTCGAGACGATGGCGCTGGTGTTGCTGGTGATGGTGATGTTGCCGGCGGCATCGCTGCCGGTGCCGGCGACGATGCTGGTGCCGGTGAGGCCGTCGCCGCCGCCGAGCTTGGCGAGACGCACCGAGCCGGCCGCGGTGATCGGACCGACTTCGAGGGCGCCATCGCGGTCGGCGCCGGTGCTGCCGCCCAAGGTGGTGACGCTGATGCCGCCATTGCCGGCGGTAAGCACGTCGATCGTCGTGCGGCCGGCGATGATGGCGATGCGATTGCCGGCAACGGGCACGGCGGTGCCGGTGCTGACCTGGCCGAGCTGCGCCAGTTCGGACGTGGTGACGGTAATCGCGCCGGCGCTGCCGCTGGCGGTGAGGTCGGCCGAACCGAAGCCGGCGGCCGGCACGCCAGTGGAGGCGGCACTGCCGGAACCGGTGGCGGTGATGGCGACGCTGGCGGCATCGGCGCGGGACAGCGCCAGCGCGGCGCCGGCGTTGATGGTGAGCGCGCCGCCGATATCGGCGGTGGTGATGTCGACCCGGTCGGCGGTCAGGCTGGCATCGGTGCCGGCGCTGACCTGGCGGGCGGCGATGCTGTCGCCGGCGGCAAGCGTGACGGCGCCCAGCGTCGCGGTGAAGGTCGGCGCGACGATCGCGGCAACGCCGGCATCGTCGTTGAAGGCGAGGCCGGTCAGGTCTTGCGCTTCGGCGGTGATGGTGCCGGCGCTGCTGGTGGCGCTTTCGAGGCGGACGAAGCCGCCGCCGCCGGGATTGATGGCGATGTTGCCGCTGGTGGCGATGCGGCCGATCACTGCCTCGCCGGCGACATCGATACTGGCGCTGCCGGCATCGATGGTGGTGATGCGTACGCCGCTGATCGCCGCCGGGGCGGCGAGGCCGGTGATGCTGCCGCTGGTCGAGGCGATGTCGATGAAGCCGGTGCGCGCCAGCACGCTGTCCTGGCCGGCCGGCGCGGTGACGATGGC
>JAIXZK010000075.1 GCA_027489695.1 Sphingomonadales bacterium | reverse complement strand
CTCGCTGCGTTCCTGATGGAGCGCGGCATCGTCAGGACCGAGGGCGAGGGCGGCATCGAAGCTGGCGACGGCGGCGGCGTGCTGGCCGATCGCGGCGAGCAGGCGGCCCATGCGGGCGTGCAGCCCGGCATCACCGCCGCCGGAGGCAAGCGCCGCATGGAAACTCGCCAGCGCGGCGTCGGGGCGGCCGAGATCGGCAAGGATTTCGCCGCGGGCATTGTGCAGCATGGCATCGGCCAGCCCGAGCGCCAGCGCCCGGTCGAGCGCGTCAAGGGCTTCGGCGGCGCGGCCCAGCGCCCGCAGCGCCAGGGCGCGATTGGCATGGGCAGCCGCGTGTCCCGGATCGATGGCCAGCGCGGCGTCGAATGCCGCCAGCGCCGCAACCGGGTCACCGGCCTGACCACGCGCGACGCCGGCCATGACCGCGGCATCGACATCCGGCCTGGCCTTGGCGGCGACGGCCACCGGCGCGCGGCGGGCATCCCGCGCTGCAATGGCGGCGGCGCGGTTGCCGCGCGCTGCGGAGTGGCTGGGGGCCAGCGCCAGCGCCGCGTCGAACGCCGCCACCGCCGCATCGAAATCGCCCTGCTGGCCGCGGGCGATGCCGAGGTTGACATGGGTATCGGCGTGGCGCGGATCGATGGCAATGGCGCGGGCGTAGCTCGCCTCCGCCTCGGCGGGGCGGCCGAGCTGGGTCAGCGCGATGCCGCGATTGTTGAACAGATCGGCATGGCCGGCGAGCGGGACCAGCAGCGCTTCATAGGCTGCGAGCGCCTCCGGCACGCGGCCCTGGCGGTGCAGGCCGGTCGCTTCGCGAAACGCCGCCAGGGCAACAGGATCGGGGGCCTCCGCCATCGCTGCCGCCCCCGATCCTGCCCGCGATCAGAGCTTGGCGGTCAGTTCCGGCACCAGGCTGAACAGGTCGCCGACCAGGCCGACGTCCGCCACCTGGAAGATCGGCGCTTCCTCATCCTTGTTGATGGCGACGATGATCTTCGAATCCTTCATGCCGGCGAGGTGCTGGATGGCACCCGAAATGCCGACGGCGACATAAAGCTCCGGCGCGACGATCTTGCCGGTCTGGCCGACCTGATAGTCGTTCGGCGCATAGCCGGCATCGACCGCGGCGCGCGAGGCGCCGATGGCGGCGCCGAGCTTGTCGGCGAGCGGATCGATGAATTCGTGGAACTTGTCGCTCGAACCCAGCGCGCGGCCGCCCGAGACGATGATCTTCGCCGCGGTCAGCTCGGGGCGCGCCGAGGTGGTCAGCTCGGCACCCTCGAAGGTCGAGATGCCGGCGTCGCCGGCGCCGCTGACGGCTTCGATCGCCGCGCTGCCGCCGCTCGTCGCCGCCTTGGCGAAGGCGGTGCCGCGCACGGTGATGACCTTCTTGGCGTCGGCGGACTTGACGGTGGCGATGGCGTTGCCGGCGTAGATCGGCCGGGTGAAGGTATCGGGGCCTTCGACCGAGAGGATTTCGGAGATCTGCGCGACATCGAGCGCGGCGGCGACGCGCGGCGCGATGTTCTTGCCGCGCGTCGTCGCCGGGGCAACCAGCGCGTCGTAACCGGCCATCAGCGCGGTGATCAGCGGCGCGAGATTTTCGGCGAGCGCCTGGGCATAGGCGGCATCGTCGGCGAGCAGCACCTTGGCGACACCGGCGACCTGCGCCGCGGCATCGGCGACACCCTGCGCGCCATGGCCGGCGACGAGCAGATGGACGTCGCCGCCCAGCTGGCCGGCGGCGGTGACGGCGGCGAGGGTGGCGTCCTTCAGGACGCTGTTGTCATGTTCGGCAAGGACCAGAACGCTCATGCCACGGCTCCCATCGTCTTCAGCTTCTCGACCAGTTCGTCGACCGACTTGACCTTGATGCCGGCCGAACGCTTAGCCGGCTCGGTGACCTTGACCACGGTCAGCCGCGGCGTCGGATCGACGCCATAATCGGCCGGGGTCTTCTGCGCGACCGGCTTGGACTTGGCCTTCATGATGTTGGGCAGCGAGGCGTAGCGCGGCTCGTTCAGGCGAAGATCGGTGGTGACGATCGCCGGCAGCTTCAGCGCCACCGTTTCGGCACCGCCATCGACTTCGCGGGCAACATGCAGCGTCTCGCCCTCGACGGTGACCTTCGAGGCGAAGGTACCCTGCGGCCAGCCGAGCAGGCCGGCGAGCATCTGGCCGGTCTGGTTGGCGTCGTCGTCGATCGCCTGCTTGCCCAGGATGATCAGGCGCGGCTGCTCTTCCTCGGCGATCTTGGCGAGGATCTTGGCAACGGCGAGCGATTCGGTGGTGACATCGGTCGTCACCAGGATGCCGCGATCGGCGCCCATGGCGAGCGCGGTGCGCAGCGTTTCGGTGCATTGGGCGACGCCGATCGAGACCACGACGATCTCGGTGACGATGCCCTTTTCCTTGAGGCGGATCGCCTCTTCGACGGCGATCTCGTCGAAGGGGTTCATGCTCATCTTGACGTTGGCGAGTTCGACGCCGGTCTGGTCCGACTTGACCCGGACCTTGACGTTGTAATCGACGACCCGCTTGACGGGCACGAGGACCTTCATTGGTTTTTCCCTCAAGGCTGTTTGCGCCGGTGCTTGGCGCAGGCCCGCGCGCCAGTCAACCACATCGGTTGACGCATACGGCAAGCAGTCGCCGCGAGCGGTGCATTTTGCGCCTTGCCGCGCGACTGTCGCGCCGCTGTCGTGCCGGTGTCGTGGTGCTGCCGCCGCCCTGGGCAGAGCATGGAGACGAGATGCAGATCGACATCGCCAAATTGAAGGAGGCCCGCGTTGCCCGGGGAATGTCGCAGGAGGATGCCGCTGACGCCGCCGGCATCAGCGCGCGCACCCTGCAGCGCATCGAGACCGGCCAGCCGGCATCGTTCGAAACCGCCCGGGCGCTGGCCGCGCTGTTCGAAACGCTGGGAGTCGATGTCCGCATGACCGCCAACCCGGAACCCGAAGCGCCGCCGGCGGCCCCAGCGCCCCCAACACGCGAACCTTCCCTCGGGGCGCGCTGGTCGCGGCGCGGCATCCTGCTCGGCGGCACCGCTTCGCTCGCCGGCATCGTCATCGGCTTTGCGCAGGGCGGCATGACATCGGGCGAACTCGGCGCCGCGCTGGGCCTGCTCGGCCTCGGCGTCGGCGTCGCCTTTCTGATCGTCGAAATCCTCGATCGCACGCTCTATCGCTGAAGGACCACCCGCCATGCAGAGACGCGAATTCCTGGCGCTGGGCGGCGCCGGGCTTTGCCGATGCCCTGCCGGCATTCCTCGGCTTTGTCGGCGATCCGGCGGGCGCCGGCTGAGGCACCTCAGGAATCCGCCGCGCCGAAATCGCTGGCGGCGAGCCGGGCGAGGGTTTCG
>JAIXZK010000131.1 GCA_027489695.1 Sphingomonadales bacterium | reverse complement strand
GCCCATTGCGGCACCATCTGCGACGCCGCTTCGCCGACCTATCTGCTCCAGCATTGGGTGCGCGACCGGACGCGCGGCACGATCTCGATCGAGAATGCCATCAAGCGCCAGTGCCTCGATACGGCGCGCCTCTATGGCATGCACGATCGCGGCCTGCTGGCGCCGGGGATGCTCGCCGACATCAATGTCATCGACATGGGGGCATTGAAGCTCGGCAAGCCATGGATGGCGTTTGACCTGCCGGCCGGCGGCAAGCGCCTGCTGCAAAAGGCCGATGGCTATGTGGCGACGCTGAAGCGCGGCCAGGTGACCTTCCGCGACGGCGCCATGACCGGCGCACTGCCGGGCGTGCTGGTGCGCGGCCCGCAGGCAGCGCCGGCGCTGGCGATGGCAGCGGAGTAAGGGAAGCCGCCGGAGGCTCGCTGCCTCCGTCTGCGGTGACACGCCGCAACGAATCGACTCCGGCGAGGAATTGCGACAGGCTGCGCCATGGCTGCAACCGACCTGATCGATCTCGATGCCACCCGGGCGCTGCAGGAATCGCTGCGCGCCCGGGAGGCGAACCTCGCTGCCATGCAGCGCCACGGCGCCTATAGCCTGATGAAGGTGGTGGCCCGCGAGCGGCCGGTCACCCACGAGATCAGCGGCTATATCACCCTGCTCCCCGGCCTGTCGGGGCGGACGCCGCGCCAGATGGAGCTGCTGCTTGGGCTGCGCGACGGCGATCTCGCCAGCGGCGCCAATCTCTACCGGCTATTGCGCCTGCCGGAGCTCAACGAGTTCCTGCCGCGCGGTTACAGCCATATGGTCGATGGCGGCTTTCTGAAGCCGGGGCTGACGCAGGACAGTGCCGGCTATCGCCCCGGCGAAGGCGCCTGGCAGGTCGTGCTGATCAAGCCGATTCCGGCGGTGCTGGTGCGCAGCCTGGCGCTGGACGAGATCTACGAACCGGGGCCACACCCGGATATCGCCGCCCGCTACGGCCGGGGCTGAAACCGCAGCGACGATGCACGAAGCGGAGTGGCGAGCGTCAGGCGTGATAGCCCGGCCGCCGCCCGGGGGCAGGCGCGCTCCGCCAGGCGAGGACGACACCGGTCAGGACGACGGCAAGCGCCGCCAGCTCGATCAGCAGATGTGCCTTGCCGAACGGCAGCCGCGTGCCGAGCAGCATATCGAGATGGTGAAAGGAAGCGGCGCGCAGCAGCACGAACGCCGCGAGCGCCAGCAGCCCCGCCAGCGTGATCATCACCGGGGTGCGCAGGCCCTGGACGAGCCGCGCCAGCCAGCGGCTGCCGATGATGGTGCCGATCGCCAATCCGGCGAGGAACAGCAGCTGGAATTGCCGGCGACCGGCGTACCAGCCGGCACTGCGCGCGACATGGCGCAAGGTGGCGGTAAGTTCGGATTGCAGATCGAGCTGCTTGTTGACGCCGAGCGCCAGCAGGATGAAGGCGGCGATCCACCAGAAACTGCGTTCCCGGCCCTCGCAGCGTGTCCCTACCCGCCACGCCAGCAGCGCGGCAATGCCATAGCCGACGACAGCGAGCCAGGGAGCCACCCCCGTATCATGCGCGACAATGAAGGATTGAGGCACGATCACCCGGCGAAGCTACCGCCCGGATCGTTGCGATTCAACTATAACTAAAGGTGGTCTTCATAATGAATGCACCGTAATGAATTCATTGTGCGCTGCGGTATTTGTTGCAACTTAATGACTATCGTTCTTCAATCGACTACGGGTTCGCCCTTCGCCCACGCCAGCCAGACCAGCGCACCGGCGATGTTGACTCCTGCTGCAACTGCGAAGGCCGTCGCATAGCTGCCCGTGGTATCGACCAGCCAGCCGGTGACCGCGACCCCGACTACCCCCGGAATGGTCGCAACCGTGTTCGAAACGCCGTAAAGTGCCGCGGCGTGGCGTGGCGCGATGTCGAGGTGGTTCGAACCGACCCCGCTGCCGAAACAGGCGTGCAGCGCCATCGTTCCGCACAGCACCAGCAGCGCCGTGCCGGCATCCCCGACCTGCGTCGCCAGCAGGAAACCGGCGGCCGAGCCGAGCATCGCCGTCACCTGCATGATCTTGCGGACATGCGTCACGGTCATGCCGCCCGCCACCAGCCGGTCGGCGATCCAGCCGGCGATCGGCCCCGCCACGAACGCCGCCGCCCAGGGCAGCGCTGAAAACAGCCCGGCATTGGCAATCTCCAGCTTCTGCACATCCTTGAAATAGGACGGCAGCCAGGTCAGCACGAGATAGAGCGTCCAGGTCGTGGCGAAGTGATTGACGATCAGCGCCATCGCCGGCCGGTTCAGCAGCAGCGCCCGCCACGGCACCGGCGGCGGCGTACCGGCATCGCGCTGCAGCGGCGCCAGCAGCGCCCGCTCCTCGGCGCCGGTGCCGGGATGCCGGGCCGGGCTTTCATGGACCAGCCGGAACCACAGCAGCGCATATGCAAGGCCGATGGCGCCAAAGACGTGGAAGCTCGCCTGCCAGCCCCAGCGCTCGACGAGCAGCCCCGATACGGCGAAACCCAGCACCGTGCCGGCCGGAATGCCGGCGAAATTGAGCGATTGTGCCCGGCTGCGCTCCGCGACCGGCAGCCATTTGCCGAACAGCGCGACAATGGCCGGGAAATTCACCGCCTCGCCCGCCCCCATCAGGATGCGGCAGGCAATCAACACCCCGAAACTGCTCGCCGCCGCCGTCGGGGTCAGCACGGTGAACAGCGACCACAGCAGCAGCGCCCAGCCAAGCACCACCTTGCCGCCGAAGCGATTGGCCGCCCAGCCGCCCGGCGCCATCGCCAGCATATAGCCGATGAAGAAGGACGACAGCACCAGGCCCTTGGTCGTCGCCGACCAGCCCTGCTCCGCCGCCATCGGAATGATGGCAACCGAGATGTTGACCCGATCGATGTAACAGAGCGTCGTCGCCAGAAAGCACAGCGCCACCAGCACCATGCGCTTCGGCACAGTTGCCCGCGCTGCTGTCGTTGTGGCCATCCTTGTCTCTCCCCTGCGGCCATCTGGCGCCGGTGCGCTTTGGTTGGCAAGTGAAAGAGCCTCCGGCGGCTGGGGCCGACGGCCCCAGCCGCCGGAGGCTAATCTCCCTGCACCGCCTGCCACACCGCCACCGCTGCCACGGCCGCGGTATCGGCGCGCAGGATACGCGGGCCGAGGCCGACCGGCACGGCCTGCGGCAGTGCGCGGATGGCGACGCGTTCTTCCGGCGTGAAGCCGCCTTCCGGGCCGATCAGGATCGCCGCCGGGGCCGGGGCGCTCGCTTGCGCCAGCGGCGGTCCGCCGGTTTCATCGGCGAAGATCAGCGCGCGTTCCGCCGGCCAGGCGGCGAGCAGCGCGGTGAGCGTCACCGGCTCGGCAAGTTCGGGCAGGGCAGTGCGGCCGCATTGTTCGGCGGCTTCGATCATATGGGAGCGCAGGCGATCGAGGTTCAGCCGATCGACAATGGTGCGGCGGGTGAGCACCGGCAACAGCCGGGCAACGCCGAGTTCGCAGGCCTTTTCGGCCAGCCAGTCGATGCGGCCGCGCTTGAGCGGCGCCGCGCACAGCCAGAGATCCGGCACCGTTTCGAGCGGGCGGGTCTGCGCCTCGACCACGACGCCGACGTGGCGCTTGCTCACGCTGGCGAGGCGCGCCCGCCATTCGCCGGCACGGCCATCGAACAGCAGCACCGCGTCGCCGACCTGGCGGCGCATGACCTGGGCGAGATAATGGGCCTGCGGTGCCGGCAGGTCGAAGGCGGCGCCGACGGCCAGCGGTGCTTCGACGAAGAGGCGCGGCAGGCCGGCGTCGGTCCGATCCGGCAGCGCTTCGCTTGACAAGTCGGGCACCGCTTCGCTCATGAACCCGTGGCTAGCCCAGCCCCCTCCCCCCGGCAACCGGAAGCCGTCGATACCGCAACGCCCGATGCCGTCGCGCTCGGCTGGCTTGGCCTGTTGCCGGCGTCCTGGCGGCCCTATGCGCGGCTGGCGCGGCTCGATCGGCCGGCCGGCAGCTGGCTGCTGTTCTGGCCCTGCGCCTGGGGCCTCGCGCTCGCTGGCGGGCTGGTCTCGCATTGGCCGCTGCTGCTGTGGTTCGGGCTCGGCGCGCTGGCGATGCGCGCGGCGGGCTGCGTGTGGAACGACATCGTCGATCGCGATCTCGACGCGAAGGTGGCGCGCACCCGCGACCGGCCGGTGGCGAGCGGCGCCATCCCGGTGCGCCGCGCGCTGGCCTTTGCCGTGGCGCTGTCGCTCGTCGGGCTGGTGGTGCTGCTGCAATTGCGCTGGCTGGCACAGGCCATCGCGCTCGGCTCGCTGCTGCTTGTTGCCGGCTATCCGTTCATGAAGCGCATCACCTGGTGGCCGCAGGCCTGGCTGGGGCTGACCTTCAACTGGGGGGCGCTGGTGGGGTATGCCGCGGTTGCCGATCCGTCGCCGGCGATGGCGCTGCTCTGGGCCGGCGGCATTGCCTGGACGCTGGGCTATGACACGATCTACGCGCTGCAGGACATCGAGGACGATGCCATGGCCGGGATCAAGTCCTCGGCCCGGGCGCTGGGGCCGCGGGCTCGGGCAGGGGTGGCGATCTTCTATGTCGCCGCCCTGCTGCTCTGGGCGGCGGCGCTGTGGCTGGAGCGCGGCGATCCGTTGGCCGCGGCTGCGCTGCTGCCGCTGGCGCTGCATTTCGGCTGGCAGGTGGCGCAATTGCGCGATACCGCGCCGGCCAATGCCCTGCGGCTGTTCCGCGCCAACCGCGGCGCTGGCGCATTGCTTTTCCTGGCGACGGCGGTGGTCGGCTGGCGCTGATCGGCTGTCGGCGCAGCGGGGAGCGCGCGCCGTGCGTTGGCAGCAGCAAAGGAGATTCCGATGCCCCTCACCAGTGATTCCGACATCAGGGCGCTGCTCGGCACAGCCCGCACCGTCGCGCTTGTCGGCATTTCCGACCGGCCAGACCGGCCCAGTCACGAGGTGATGCAGGCGCTGCAGCACCATGGCTATCGCGTCATCCCGGTCAATCCGCAGATCACCGGCGAGCATGTGCTCGGCGAATATGTCTGGGCGTCGCTCGACCAGATCGGCGAGGCGATCGACATCGTCGACATTTTCCGCAATTCCGCAGCGGCGGGCGCCGTGGTCGATGACGCCATCGCCATCGGGGCAAAGGCCGTGTGGATGCAGATCGGCGTCGTCAACCCCGAAGCCGCCGCCCGCGCCGAAGCCGCCGGGCTGGAGGTGGTGATGGACCGCTGCCCGAAGCAGGAGATTCGCCGCCTCGGCCTGCCGCCGGTGGGGGAGCCGCAGCCGAGCTGACCTAGACCTCGTCCTGGCTCGCTGCAAACAGACCCGCTCATGCCGAGCGAAGTCGAGGCACGCCCCGAGCGTTCGAGCGTGCCTCGACTTCGCTCGGCATGAGCGGGTCTGTGATTCAGAGAGAGGATATATTTCAGGGCACCGGCCGGCGCCGTGCCGCGAACACTTTCAGCGCATGATCGAGCCGCGCCAGCACTTCGCCATGGATCGCCGGCACCGCGGCGGCAATGCCGTGGAACACCGGCGCCGGTTTGTTGAAGGCCAGCGCGGCGCCGTGGCGATCGGTGACGGTGCCCCCGGCTTCGGCGAGGATCAGCGCCGCCGCCGCCACATCCCATTCGGCGATGGTGCGACCCTCCACCCAGGCATCGGCTTCGTCGGCGGCGAGCTTGGCCATGCGCAGGGCGAGGCTGTTGGGCTTTTCGACGGCCTCGCCGGGCCAGGGCGAGGGCCAGTAAGGGGCGGTCATGTTGGCGATATCGATCGGC
The DNA here is from genome assembly GCA_027489695.1 of Sphingomonadales bacterium. Lineage (GTDB taxonomy): Bacteria > Pseudomonadota > Alphaproteobacteria > Sphingomonadales > Sphingomonadaceae > Sandarakinorhabdus. The sequence continues at coordinate 8,772 of JAIXZK010000131.1, read as the reverse complement.
AGCCGCACCCCTTCGAGCCCGGCCCGCGCCGACACCCGCAGCGGCGCCTCGTTCAGCCAGGCGCCCTGCCCGCGCACGGCGGTGAACAGCTGGCCGCGCGCCGGTGCCGCCAGCGCGGCGATGGTCACCTCGCCGTCCTCGACCAGCGCCACCGATACCGCCCAGCCGCTGCGGCCACGCACGAAATCGCGGGTGCCGTCGATGGGATCGACCACCCAGAGGCGGCGACGATCGAGCCGTTCCGCGGTGTCGGCGGTTTCCTCCGACAGCCAGCCGTCGCCGGGCCGGGCGCCGAGCAGCGTCGCGCGCAGCAGCGCATCGCATTCGAGATCGGCAACCCCCACCGGCGTGCCGGCGCCGCTGCCGTCCTGCTTGTGCCACCAGTCCGACTTGGCGTGAAAATTCTTCAGCGCCAGCTCACCGGCCTGGCGGGTCGCGGCCGTGGCCAGCGCGATATCGTCGGCGTCAGGCACCCGCGACCGTCATGCCGTCCACCCTCAGGGTCGGCACATTGCTGGCATAGCGGAATTCGAGATCGCTGGCCGGGGTGAGGGCAGCGAACATCGCCTTCAGATTGCCGGCGATGGTGACTTCGGCGACCGGCACGGTCAGCTCGCCATTCTCGATCAGGAAACCGCCGGCGCCGCGGCTGTAATCGCCGGTGACCGGGTTGACGCCCATGCCGATCATCTCGGTGACGTAGAAGCCGCGCTCGATGCCGGCGATCAGCGCCGCCGGCGTGACGCTGCCCGGTGCCATGTGGAGGTTCGTCGCCGAGGCGCCCGGCGGCCCGGAAGTGCCGCGGCTGGCATGGCCGGTGGGGGCCAGGCCCAATTGCCGGGCGCTGGCCGAATCGAGCAGCCAGGACCCGAGCACGCCCTTGTCGATGATGGCGCTGCGCGCCGTCGCCAGCCCCTCGCCGTCGAAAGCGCGGCTGCGCATGCCGCGCGGGCGCAAGGGATCGTCGATGATAGTGACGGCGCTGTCGAACAATTGCTGGCCGAGGCAGTCCTTCAGGAAACTCGTGCCGCGGGTGATCGCCGAGCCGGTGATGGCGCCGATGAGATGGCCCAGCAGCGAGTTGCCGACACGCGGATCGAAGACGATCGGCATGGCGGCGCTGTCGAGCTTGATCGGGCCGAGCCGCGCCACGGCGCGGGTGCCGGCGCGGGCACCGATGACCTCGGCGGGCTCGAGATCGGCCAGGTAGCGCGCCATGGCATAGGCATAGTCGCGCTGCATGTCGCCGCCGCTGCCGGCGATGACGCTGGCCGAGGCGGAGAAGCTCGACGCCGACTTGCCGCCGCGAAAGCCGGTCGAGGTGGCCAGCGCGGTGACGTTGCGACCGGCCGATGCACTGCCGCCCTCGCTGTTGGTGATGCCGGGCACGGCGCGCGCCGCATCCTCGCAGGCCATGGCGAGATCGCGGAGATGTTCGGCGGACGGCTCTGTCGGGTCATCGATGTCGAGATCGGGCAGTGCGCCATGGTGCAGGCGATCCTCGGGGGCGAGGCCGGCCCAGGGATCCTCGGGCGCCAGCCGCGCCATGTCGACGGCGCGGGCGGCGGCGATGGCCAGTGCCGAGGCCGAAAGGTCCGACGAGGAGACGCTCGCCGAGCGGCGGCCGACGAAGACGCGGATGCCGATTTCCTCGCCTTCGGAGCGGCCGATGTCCTCGAGCGCGCCCAAACGCACGCTGATGCCGGTCGAAGCCTCGCCGACATAAACGGCATCGGCGGCATCGGCGCCGGCGGCACGCGCGGCGGCAAGCGCGGAATCGAGACGGTCGAGGGCGGCGGCGGGATCGAGCATGATGCGGACTTAGGGGTTCGGGCGCCCGCTGTCATCCCGCCCGGCGTGCCGTGCCCATGGGTTCAGGAGATTGACCGCCTTCAGCCTCACCCGCGCAGCGGAAACGCCATGGCCACATCGCAACGGGCGTAGCGGGCACCGTAGCGCGCCATGATGCCGGCATCATGGCGAAAGCCGAGCTTTTCATAGAGGTGGATCGCCGCGCCGCATTTGCGGCTGGTGAGCAGGTAGAGCTCGCGCATGTCCATGGCGACGGCGCGGGCCAGCACCTCGGCGAGCAGATATTCGCCGGCGCCGCGGCCGCGCGCCGCAGCGCTGACGCCCATCTTGGTCAGTTCGAAGACGCCGTTCTCGATGCGCAGCAGCGCACAGGTGCCGATGATGCCGGCGCCTTCGGCTTCCACGCACAATATGGTGCCACCCGGCGCGATGATGCTGCCCTGCGGGTCGCCGAGGATACGGCGATCATTGGCTTCGAGGCTGAACATCGCCTCGATCCATTCGGAATTGATCCGCTCGAAATCACTGGCGAATTCCGGTCGCCAATCGTGGATGACGAGGCCGCGTGGCCGGGCACGGGCAGCGCGGGCGGCCAGCCCTTCGCCATCCAGCGCCTGTTCGATGCCATCGAGCTGCGACACGAGATCGCCGGCGAGCGGCGCACAGAGTTCGGCGACGGCGGTTTCGATGCGCGGCCAGACCAGCGCCTCGGCGCGGGCGAGAATGGCGCGGCCGCCGTCGGTCAAGGCCAGATGTTTGCAGCGCTGGTCATCGCCGTCGCGAGTCGCCGCGACCAGCCCCATCCGGATCAGCGCGGTGACCGAGCGGGTGACTGCCGGCTGGCTGATCGCCAGCGACGTCGCCAGTTCGCCCGTGGTCAGCGGCGCGGCGGCGATGGTCGCCAGTACCGACATGTGCGGTGGCTGGATCGGCAGGCCGGCGCCCTGCAGCACCCGCGCCGCATCGGCGAGCAGGCGATCCGAAAGCCGCTTCAGCCTGGTGCCGAGAAACAACTGGCTGCGCTGCGCGATGATGTCCATGGCATTTCCATACCCAGCTATATAGCAGGTTATGGAAAACGTTGCGGCTCGTGTCAACCGCATTGCCGTGGCTCGGCACTCGGGTAGCTAGAGGCCGGCGACCTCGGCGACGCGCAGGGCGATGCGCGCGAACACCTCGGCCTGCGCTCCCTGCCCCGGCCGGCCCTCGTCGCTGGCGGCGCGCAGCGCGGCGTCGAGCGGCACCCGGCCGAGGAAGGGCACGCCGATCGCCGCGGCTTCGGCTTCGGCGCCGCCATGGCCGAACGGGTCGCTGGCCTCGCCGCAATGCGGGCACAGATAGCCGCTCATGTTCTCGACAACGCCGAACACCGGCACGCCGACTTCGTTGAACATGGCGACGGCGCGGCGCGCGTCGACCAGCGCCAGATCCTGCGGGGTGGAGACGATCACCGCGCCGTCGGGCTTGAGCTTCTGCGCCAGCGTCAGCTGGATGTCGCCGGTGCCGGGCGGCAGATCGATGACCATCACGTCGAGCGCGCCCCAATCGGCGTGCTCGATCATCTGCATCATCGCCGAACTCGCCATCGGACCGCGCCAGACGATCGCCTTGCCGGGGTCGGTCATCATCCCCATGCTGAGCGCGACGATGCCATGTGCCGCCGCCGGTTGCAGCTTGCCGCCGGCCATCTGCGCGCGGCCCTCGATGCCGAGCAGGGTCGGCACCGACGGGCCATAGATGTCCGCATCGAGCAGGCCGACCTTGTGGCCGGCGCGGGCCAGCGCCACGGCGAGATTGACCGCGACGGTCGATTTGCCGACGCCGCCCTTGCCGCTCGCCACCGCGATCAGCCGGCGGATGCCGGGCACTGTCGGCGGTCGGGCGACCGGGGCATCGGCCGGCGGCGCGGTGCCGCGTTCGGCGGTGAGGATGGCGCGGACGGCGGTGACGCCAGGCACGCGGCGCAGCCCGGCCTCGACCGCCGCCTGCAGCCGTTCGGCAGTGCGATTGTCCAGCCCGGCGATATCGAGCACCAGCCCGACATTGCCATCGTCGCGCACGACCAGGCCCGAAACCCGTTCGTCCGTATCGGCAACGCCGGCCAGCGCCGCCGCAACCGCATCCTTCAACGCCATGCTACCGTCCTTGTGATTGCTTATTGTGTCAGGGGTTCGAAAGGGATTGCCGGAGGCTTGCCGCGGCCTTTTCGCCCCGCCCTCGCAATCCCGGAAAGCCGCTCGTATATAGCGTTGCAAGCGACGAAGGCGAGACGGCAACCGGATGCCCTGGCAGAACAACAACGACACCGGCCCCTGGGGCAATGACAGCAGCGGCGAAAGCGGCGGGAGCAGCGGCGGCAGCGGCGGTTCCAACAGCCCCGGCCCGCGCAACCCCTGGGGCGAAGGCCCGCCGCGGCGGCCCACCGGCCCGCGCCCCGGCGGCCGCGATCCTTTCGATGATCTGCTGCGCCGCGGCCAGGAACAGCTGCGCCGCATCGGCGGCGGCGCCCCCGGCCCGCGCGGCGGCGGCAGCCCGACGATGCCTTCGGGGCAGATCATCGGCCTTGGGCTGGCCATCGTCATCGCGCTTTGGATCGTGCTGACCAGCTTCTACCGCGTCGATGCCCAGGAACGAGGCGTCGTGCTGCGCTTCGGCCGCTTCGTCGAAACCACCGATCCCGGCCTGCACTTCAAGCTGCCCTGGCCGATCGACGCCGTGGTGCTGCGCAAGGTCGAGCAGATCAATTCGGTCGATATCGGTGCCACCAGCGGCTCGGCCGAGAATCTGATGCTGACCGGCGACCAGAATGTGATCAACCTCGCCTATGCGGTGCGCTGGAAGATCCGTAATCCGGAACTCTATCTGTTCGAACTGGCCGAACCCGAGCAGACCGTTCAGGAAGTCGCCGAAAGCGCCATGCGCGCCGAGATTTCCGGCGCCGGCCTGAACGACATCATCGGGCCGCAGCGCGCCCAGATCGCCGAGCGGGTGCGCGAGCGCATGCAGGAACTGCTCGACAGCTATCGCGCCGGCATCGAGGTGCGCGGCATCGACATCAAGCAGGCCGATCCGCCCCAGGCCGTCGACGCCTCGTTCAAGGACGTCCAGGCAGCACAGCAGGACGCGCAGAAATATCTCAATGATTCGCGCGCCTATGCCCAGACCGTGCTGGCCAATGCGCAAGGCTCGGCAGCGGCTTTCGACGCGGTCTATGCGCAATATCGCCTGGCACCCGAAGTGACGCGCAAGCGCATGTACTTCGAGACGATGGAGGGCGTGCTCTCCAAGGTCGACAAGACCGTCGTCGAGACCAATGGCGTCCAGGCCTATCTGCCGCTTCCCGAAATCCAGCGCCGCGCCCGGGTGGCGCCGGCGGCCGAGAAATAAGGCGCCACCATGAACGCCATCACCCGCAACCCCATCCTGTGGTCGGCGATCGCCTTCGGGCTGATCGTCGTCGCCATGTCGACCCTGTACAGCGTTCCGGAAACCGCCCAGGCGGTGGTGCTGCGCCTCGGCAAGCCGGAACGCATCGTCAACGCCTACAATGAAAAGGCGCGCTTCGGCACGTCGGGCGCCGGCCTCGTCGCCAAGGTGCCGTTCATCGAGAATGTCATCTTCGTCGACAAGCGCGTCCTCGATCTCGACATGGAAGCGCAGACCGTGCTGTCGACCGACCAGCGCCAGCTCGTCGTCGATGCCTTTGCGCGTTTCCGCATCACCGATCCGCTGCGCATGGTGCAGACCGTCGGCACCGAGCAGAACGCTGCCGACGCCCTGAAGCGGATTCTCGCCTCGCGGCTGCGCAACGAGCTCGGCAAGCAGCCGTTCGCGGCGATGCTCAGCCCGGAGCGCACCGCGCTGATGGAGGACATCCAGCAGACGGTGAACCGCCAGGCGCGGCAATATGGCGCGGAAATCCTTGATGTCCGCATCAAGCGCGCCGATCTGCCCGCCGGCCGGCCGCTCGATTCGGCCTTTGACCGGATGAGCTCGGCCCGCAACCAGGAGGCCACCACCATCCGCGCCCAGGGGGCCAAGCAGGCCCAGCTGGTCCGCGCCGAAGCCGATGCCGAGGCCGCCCGCATCTACGCCAACAGCTTCGGCAAGGACCCGGAATTCTACGCCTTCTACCGCGCCATGCAGGCCTATCGCGCCACCTTCCAGGACGGCAGCACCAACGTCGTGCTCGGCCCCGGCAACGAGTTCCTGCGCGAATTCGAAGGCCGGCGCAGCGCACGCTGAGGTGGCGCTTGCCGGCTCGCTTCGCCGCCGCCGCGCCACCGTTCATCGCGGGTTAGTTTCGGTGGCGCCATTGCCGGTCCCGATGCTGCCCGTTCGCTCCACGTCGATGTCCGCTCCTGCCCCCGCGGCCACGCCGACACATCCAGCCATCCTGCCCCTTGCCGGGCCGGCGGCGCGTTCGCACATCATCCCCTGAAACTCCCCCGAGAGGTCTTCCCGCCCGTGCGCATCACTCGCAGCCTGATCCCCATCGTGCTCATTGCCGGCGGTGCCGCCGCCGTCTTCATGCCCGCCGGCGCCCAGCAGGGCGCGCCGCCGTCGCTGTCGCCGCCGCCGGCCTCGATGCCGATGGCGGCCCCGGCCCAGCCGGCGCAGAACGAGCTGCAACCGGCGCGGCCGATCAACCCGCCGGGCGGTGCGCCGCGCAGCTTCGCCGACCTGACCGACCGCCTGGCGCCGGCCGTCGTCAACGTTTCCACCACCCAGAAGGTCGAAGTCGGCCGGATGCGCGGCCTGCCGCCGGGCTCGCCGCTGGAGGAGCTGTTCCGCCGCTTCCAGGAACAGCAGGGTGAACAGGGCGAGCCCGTCACCCGCGAGGCGACCTCTTTGGGTTCGGGCTTCATCATCGATCCGTCGGGCTATGTCGTCACCAACAACCACGTCATTTCGGCGGGCGAAGGCCGCTCGACGCCGGTCGAGAGCATCACCGTCACCCTTGCCGACCGCCGCGAATTCAAGGCCCGCGTCGTCGGGCGCGACACGCTGACCGACCTCGCCCTGCTCAAGATCGAGGCGACCGGCCTGCCCTATGTCAAGTTCGGCAACAGCCAGAAGGTCCGCGTCGGCGATTGGGCGATCGCCATCGGCAACCCCTTCGGCCTGGGCGGCACCGTCACCGCCGGCATCGTCTCGGCGCTCCACCGCAACATCGGCTCGGGCCAGTACGACCGCTATATCCAGACCGATGCCTCGATCAACCAGGGCAATTCGGGCGGGCCGCTGTTCGATCTCGACGGCAATGTCATCGGCATCAACACCGCGATCTTCTCGCCGACCGGCGGCAATGTCGGCCTCGGCTTCTCGATCCCCGCCGAACTCGCCCGGCCGGTCATCGAGCAGCTGCGCGCCAATGGCACGGTCAAGCGCGGCTATCTCGGTGTCAGCATCCAGCCGCTGTCGACCGACATCGCCGCCAGCCTGGGCCTGCCCAAGGACCGCGGCGAAATTGTCGCCTCGGTCGAACCCGCCGGCCCGGCTGCCCGCGCCGGCATCCGCCAGGGTGACGTCATCGTCCGCATTGCCGGCCAGGAGGTGACGTTCGAAAACACGCTGAGCTATGTCGTCGCCAACACGCCGATCGGCTCCAGCGTGCCGATCGAACTGATCCGCGACGGCCAGCGCCGCACCATCAACGCCACCATCTCGCAGCGGCCTTCGGAAGCCATCGTCCAGGCCCGCGCCGGCCTCGGCGGCGTCGATACCGGCGAGGAAAGCGCCACCCCCGACAAGGCGCCCGGCGCCGAACAGGCGCGCGCCAGCCTGGGCATCACCCTGCAGCCGCTGACCCCGCAGCTGCGCCAGCAGCTGCGCCTGCCCGCCACCGTCCAGGGCGTCGTCATCGCCGGTATCAACCCGTCGAGCGCTGCCGCCAGCCAGGGCCTGCAGCGCGGCGACATCATCCTGTCGATCAACCAGCGCCCGACGACGACTCCGGCCGAAGCCGCCGCCGCCGTCGAAGCCGCCCGCAAGGCCGGCCGCGATACGGTGCTGCTGCTGGTACAGCGCGGCACCAACCCGCCGCTGTACCGCGGGGTGAAGCTGCTGCCGGTGAAGTGAAGCGCAGCCCGGCGCGCGGCTTTGCAAGGATTGCGAAGCAATCCTTGCAAAGCCGCCGACTCGGGCCAGCGCGGCCAGCGGACGGCCGGCCCCTCGCCGGCCGGGCGTCTGACGTCGGACGCGGCTTTGCCGCGGCCCGCCTGCCCTTTCAGATGCCCACGCTGTCCGCTATCACCGCCTCCGAACGGGAGGCGCGCATGGCTGACAGTATCTTCATCGGAAAAGGCACCAGCCCGCAGGCGCTGGTGCTGAAGCGCGCCAATCGCCATGGCCTGATCGCCGGCGCCACCGGCACCGGCAAGACCGTCACCCTGCAGACCATAGCCGAAGGGTTCAGCCGTGAGGGCGTTCCGGTCTTCCTCGCCGATGTGAAGGGCGATATCGCCGGCATGGCCAAGGCCGGCAGCGACGCTGCGGCCTGGACCGGCAAGCGCGCCGCCGAGATCGGCATCGCCGATTATGATTATGAAGCGACACCGGCGGTGTTCTGGGACCTGTTCGGCGAAAAGGGCCATCCCGTCCGCACCACGGTCAGCGAAATGGGGCCGCTGCTGCTCGCCCGGCTGATGGGGCTGAACGAGACGCAGGAAGGCGTGCTGCAGATCGCCTTCCGCTATGCCGATGATCTCGGCCTGGCGATCCTCGACCTGAAGGATTTGCAGGCGATGCTGGCCTTTTGCGGCGAGAATGCCGGCGAGCTGGCGACAAAATACGGCAATGTCACCAAGGCGTCGGTCGGCAGCATCCAGCGGCAGCTGCTCAGCCTTGAGGCCCAGGGCGGGGCGCATTTCTTTGCCGAGCCGGCATTCGAGAGCAGCGACTTCATGGGGGTGGACGGCCGTGGCCGCGGCCGCGTCAACATCCTCGCCGCCGACAAAT
>JAIXZK010000076.1 GCA_027489695.1 Sphingomonadales bacterium | reverse complement strand
GGGCTGCGCCAGCACGCTCAGGAAGAAATTGGCCCGCTCGGTCGAGCCGACGATGCCGGAAAGCCCCATGCCGCCGAGCACGCAGCGCCCCGGTCGCAGCCCACGCGCCAGCAACCGTACCGCGGTGCGCGCGCCGAGCGAATAGCCGCCGAGATCGAAGTCGGTCAGCCCGAGGTGCGCGACCAGCGCCTCGACATCCATCGCCAGCACATCGGCCGGATAGGCGACGGCATCCTGCGGCGCGTCGCTGCCGCCATGGGCGCGGTGATCGGGGGTGATGACGCGAAACCCGGCGGCGGCGATTTCGGCGGCGGCGCCATAGCGGTGCCAGTTCATTTCGGCCGAACTGAACAAGCCGTGCAGCAGCACGATCGGCCGGCCCTGGCCGATCTCGGTCCAGGCGATATGGGTCCCGTCGAAGGAAGCGAAACGGTTCATGCGGGCTCCTCGCCACCGGTGCGCGCCGCGGCCCAGCGCGCCTGCAGCGGTGCATAATCCTCGCTGCGCATTTCGGGCAGGGCGTCGGCCGGAATCCAGTGCGGCAGCCGGCTCTCGACACCGAAATGGCTCGACGGCGCCAGGCCGCCGGGTTCGTCGAGGCTGGCGACGGTCAGGTCGATGCGCGCGCTGTCGGGATAGTGGAAGGTCAGCGGCGTGCCGCAATCGCCGCAGCGGCCGCGCCGGGCAATCGGCGACGATGCCCATTCAACCGGCGCGCCACTGGTGAAGACGAGGTCCGCCTTGGCGACGTTGCAATAGGCCATGGCGATGGCGCCGGCGGCGCGCTGGCACATCCGGCAATGGCACCAATAGGCCTGGGCCGGATCGACGGGTGCCCGATAGCGGACCCTGCCGCAGGCGCAGCCGCCGGTCATGATGGTCAATTCGGTCATGGCCTGCCTCCCAGCCGGGCATAGACCACCGCCGGCACCGTCGCCACCAGCGCCCAGGCGAAGAATTCGACCAGCGCATGCAGCAGCAGCCCGGCCTCGCCGTCGAGGCTGTGCGCCAGCACCGCGCCGGGCGTGATCGCCGCCGCCATCAGCAGGGCCAGCGCCAGGATGCGGTTGCGGTGGCCCTCGGTCAGCGCCGCCGCCCGCCGCATCGCCGCCAGCGGTGACAGGCGCTCGATCACCGCCACCGGCACCAGCGGCATGGCGACAGTGACTGCCCATAGCCCGCCGCTGAGCAACAGCCCGTCGAGCATCCAGCCGGCCAGCGTGCCATGGCGGGCGAACAATTGCAGGGTGAGCGCGATGACGACGGCGATGCCGGCGATCAGCGCCGCCTGCAGCCCCGGCCGCGCCGCCAGCAGCCCCTGTGCCAGGAATTCGTGCGGCAGCAGCCGCCGTCCCGCCAGCCGCGCCACGACGCCGAAGCTGACCAGCGCCACGAACAGCATGGCGAGCACCGCCCGCAGGGTGGTGGCCAGCGTCGCCCATTGTTCGCCGCCATCGATGCTGCGGGTGATGACGCCCGGAATGATGATCAGCGCGAAGCCGGCGCAAGTGACGGCGGCGAAGTCGCGCGCCACCGCCTGGCCGCTGCGCCGCAACGCGTCGACAATGTCGAGCGGCCCGCTCACGCCCGCCATCGCAGGCTACCCCGCTGCCTTCGCCGACCGCGCCTCGGCGACGGCGGCCTTCAACGCGTCGACGCCGACGGCGCCGGACAGGATGCGATTGCCGATCACATAGCTCGGCGTGCCGGTCAGCCCGAGCGCGCGGCCGAGATCGAGGTTCTTGCGGATTTCCGCCTTCAGCGCCGGCGAGGCGAGGTCTTTCGCCGTCTTCATCTCGTCGAGCCCGGCGGCACGCACCGTCGCGATCGTCCGCTCATGCGCCACCCGGCCGGGGGCTTCGAACATGGCATTGTGGAAGGCGGCATATTTGCCCTGCTGCGCCGCCGACAGGCTGGCCATCGCCGCCTCGTCGCTGGCCGGGGACAGCACCGGGAAGTCGCGATAGACGATCCGCAGCTGCGGATCGGCCTTGGCCAGCGCCAGCACATCGCCATGGCCCTGGCGGCAATAGGGGCAGGCATAATCGAAGAACACCACCACCGAGACATCGCCGCGCGGATTGCCGGCGACGGCACCGGCGAACGGCGTCTCGATCTCCTTGCGGTTGGTGTCGAGCAGCCGGGTCACCTCCCGGCTCTGCAACCGGGCCATCGCCTCCGGGATGATCTCGGGATGGGCCAGGATATATTCGCGCACGATCGTCTCGATGGCGGTGCGATAGCCGGCGGGCGGCCCGCTGGCGGTTTGCGCAAGGCCAGCGCCGGCCGCCCCCGCGATCAGCACCGCGGCCGCTGCCCAGATTGCCCGCACCTGCATTCCCAATCCCTTTTCGATCCAGCTCATCGCCGTCGTGTCTTCTTGCTGTCGAGCGCGTCGCCGGCAAGCAGCGCGATGTCATCGGCCCGGATCCAGTCCGGCGTGCCGCGCGGCAGGCCGCTGAGCGCCAGCTTCGCATTCATCATCGCGCCCTGCGGATTGTTTTCCAGCGTGAAGCGTTCCGCCGCCGCCAGCGCGGCGCGTGGCCCATCGCCGCGGCGATCATAAATGACGCCGAGCTGGTACCAGGCGAAGGGATTGTCCTTGTCGCGCGACAGCGCCGTCTTCAGCAGCGGCTCGGCCTCGGCATAGTTGGCGGCATCCTCGCGGGCGATCAGGGCGTGGCCGAGCAGGGTCATCACCAAAGGCTGGTCCGGCGCCGAGCGCACGGCGTGGCGCAGCACCGGGATGGCATCATCGACCTTGCCCGATTCGAGCAGGATCTGGCCCTTCAGTTCGAGGAAATAGGGATCGTCGGGCGCGGTGCGCAACAGGCTGTCGGCTTCGGCGATCGCAGCATCGGGATAGGCGGAGCGGTGCCAGGCATAGGCCCGGGCATAGCGCGCCGGGATCGAGCCGTTGCTTTCGGGATAGGTCAGGAACACCTGGGGCGGTTCCTCGACATAACCGATCAGCTTGCCCTTCACCCGCTGGAAGCGCGCCTCCAGCGCCGGATCGGTCGGCCGGTCCCAGGCCGGATCGGCGCGATAGATCGATTCGAGATTGGCGATGCGCGTCGAAGACAGCGGGTGGGTGCGGACATATTCGATCTGCGGGATGCCGAGGCGGAATTCATTGCCCTGCAGCTTCTGGAAAAAGGCGATCGAGCCTTTGCCGGACAGGCCGGCGGCATGCAGATATTTGGCGCCGGCCTGGTCGGTGCGGCTTTCCTGGTCGCGGGTGAAGCTTAGGTAGCGTCCCTGCGCGACGGTCTGGCCGAGGCCGAGGATCGCCATTCCCGCCTCGCCGGCACCGGCGGCAATGGCACCGGCGGCGGCGAGCAGCGACAGCAGCGAGATCTTCGTCGCCGGCCCGGCGCCCTCGCCGAAGCGGACATTGTGGCCGGCGGCGATATGGCCGAGTTCATGGGCGATGACGCCCTGCAGCATGTTGGCATTGTCGGCGTTGATGATCAGGCCGGAATGGATGAACACATTCTGTCCGCCGCCGGCAAAGGCGTTGATCTCGCGATCGCCAACCAGGATGATCTGCACCGAGCGCTCGTCGAGCCCGGCGGCCTTGATCAGCGGCCGCGAAATGTCCTTCAGCAGCGCCTCGGTCTCGGCATCGCGCAGGATCGACTGGGCGGCGGCCGGGGTCGGCAGCACCGCCGCCAGCATCAGCAGCGCGGCGATCAGGCGGGATGCGGGACGCGGGACGACGGACATCGCCCGCTGCTGATCTTGCCCGACTGAACCATGGCTGAAGCGGGCGGCCAGGCCGGAAAGCGCGCGCGCGATCACGCCGCCGCCAGCACCCGCGCCCGGCGGCGGGCGACGCTCGATCCGAGGCCGAGCGCCTCGCGATATTTGGCGACAGTGCGACGGGCGAGATCAAAGCCTTCGGCGCGCAGGATCTCGACCAGCTTGTCGTCGGACAAGGTATCGTCGCCCTCGGCGGCGATCAGCCGGGCGATGCGATCCTTCACCGCCAGCGCCGATGCCGCCTCGCCGCCGGTGCCGGTGGCAACGCCGCTGGTGAAGAAATAACGCAGTTCGAACAGGCCACGCTCGCACTGCAGATATTTGTTCGACGTGACGCGACTGACAGTCGATTCGTGCATCTCGATGGCATCGGCGATGGTTTTCAGGGTCAGCGGCTTCAGCGCCGACACGCCATGTTCGAAGAAACCCTGCTGGTGCTTGACCAGTTCGGTCGCCACTTTGACGATCGTCCGCGCCCGCTGATCGAGGGCTTTCAGCAGCCAGTTGGCGCTCTGCACGCAATCGCCGAGGAAGCTGTTGGTCGCCTTGTCGGCGCCGCGCTCGAGCACCGCCTGGTAATCGCGATCGATGATCAGCCGCGGCAGCGTTGCCTGGTTGAGTTCGATCTGCCAGCCGCCATCGGCCCCGCGCCGGATGAAGACATCGGCGACCACCGACGACGGCCGCTCGCCGCCGTGGCGCAGCCCGGGCTTGGGATCATAGCGACGCAGCTCGCGGATCATGTCCGCGACATCCTCGCGATCGACACCGCAGACGCGGACGAGGCCGAGAAGATCGCCGCGGGCGACGAGATCGAGGTTGGCGACCAGCGCCGCCATGGCGGGATCGAGGCGATCGGCCTCGCGCGCCTGGATGGCGATGCATTCGGCAAGGCTGCGGGCGCCGACGCCGCAGGGCTCGAACGTCTGGATGCGCCTCAGCACGCATTCGACGGCGTCCGGCTCGATGCCGAGCCGATCGGCGATCTCCTCGACGGTCTCGCCGAGATAGCCGGCCTCGTCGAGCAGATCGATAAGGTGGCGGGCAATGACCAGATCGGCGCCGGTGAAGGCGGCGCCGGCCTGTTCCTCCAGCACTTCGGCGAGCGAGCGTTCGGCGGCGGCGAAGCTGTCGAAATCGACCGCCTCGCCGGCCTCGCCATGGCGGTCGCTCCAGTCGGCCGCATCGGCGCCCGGCGCCGGAGCATCGGCGGACGCGTCGATGTCGAGCGGGGTGCCGGTCTCGGGCGCCGCCAGCAGTTCGTCGAGGCGGCTCGAGACGCCGTCGAGGGCGGGGCCGCCGGCCGCTTCCGGCGCCTCGGTACCCGGCGCGCCATCGCCGGCGGTGCCGCCCTCGATCTCGCCATCGGTGCGGAGCAGCGGGTTCTTGTCGAGTTCCTCGCCGATATAGGTCTCAAGCTCGACATTGGTCAGCGTCAGCAGCTTGATCGCCAGCTGCAATTGCGGCGTCATCACCAGCTGCTGCGACTGCCGCAGTTCGAGGCGAGGCCCGATCGCCATGGCTAGGGTCTGAACTTGATAGATTTGGGGGTCGTCACGCGGGCAGGAAGCCCGGCAGGAGTGAGCGATTGCAGCCAGATAGCATCGCTATCTGGCAAATGAGCGAGCGCGCTGCCGGGCTTCCTGCCCGCGCCCTGCGGGTGGCACGAAGAAGCGAAATGGCGTCGTTGCGTGGCCTTGCCGGGGGGCAAAGCCCCGCCTGCGGCCCCGCGCCTAGCCATTTCGCTTCTTCGTGCCATGCCGACCCCCAAATCTATCAAGTTCAGACCCTAAAGGCTGAAATCCTCGCCGAGATAGACGCGGCGCACGGTTTCATCGGCGACCAGCGCCTGCGGCGTGCCTTCGAACAGCACCCGGCCATCGTAGATGATGCAGGCGCGATCGACGATTTCCAGCGTCTCGCGGACATTGTGATCGGTGATCAGCACGCCGATGTCGCGATCGCGCAACTGCACCACCAGCGCGCGGATATCGGCGATCGAGATGGGATCGATGCCGGCGAACGGCTCGTCGAGCAGCATGATCGACGGGTTGGCGGCAAGCGCCCGGGCGATTTCGCAGCGCCGCCGCTCGCCGCCCGAAAGCGCCATCGCCGGGGCATCGCGCAGCCGGGTGATGTGAAAATCGTCGAGCAGTTCCTCCAGCCGCGCCTTGCGGCGGACCGGATCGCGCTCGGCGACCTCGAGCACGGCGAGGATGTTCTTTTCGACCGTCATGCCGCGGAAGATCGAGGTTTCCTGCGGCAGATAGCCGAGGCCGAGCGCCGCGCGCCGGTACATCGGCAGCGCCGTGATGTCATGGCCATCGAGCAAAATGCGCCCCGAATCGGGCATGGCGAGACCCATGATCGAATAGAAGCAGGTGGTCTTGCCGGCGCCATTGGGGCCGAGCAGCCCGACGACCTCGCCGCGCCGCACCGTCAGCGACACGTCGCGCAGCACGACGCGCTTGTCATAGCGCTTGCCGATGCCATCGACCGACAGGCCGAGGCGCGGCGCCGCGGCCAGGGCAGCGTCGGTTTCGGCATCGGCGAATTCGCTGTCGCGTGCGGCCATTCCAATTCCTGTCTGCAACACTTTAACAATCTGGCGCGAACTTTGCATGACGATCGCGCCGAAATTCTGGATAGGACGTCGCTGCCGGGTTGCAAAGCCCAACCGCGACCAAAGTCGTTGATTTGGGCCATGGTGGCCGGCGTTCTACGAAGCGGGGCTTGCCGTCGCCGTCGGTGGCGGCGAAAGCGGCGCATGACCATGATGTTCCTGCTGCTGCTCGCCGGGCTCTGGGCCGGGGCGCAGAATGCGCTCGCCGGCGGCGGCTCCTTCATCACCCTGCCGGCGCTGATCGCCGCCGGGCTCGATCCGAAGCTTGCCAACATCACCTCGACCGTGGCGCTGTTCCCCGGCCAGCTCACCACCGGCTGGGCCGGGCGATCGCTGGTATCGGGGGCCGAGCGCCTGTCGTTCCGCAGCCTTGCCATCATCGCCCTGATGGGCGGCATCGGCGGCGCCTTCCTGCTGATCGCGACGCCGTCGCGGGTGTTCGCCGCCATGGTGCCCTGGCTGGTGCTGGCGGCAACCGCGCTGTTCGCCTGGTCGAGCTTCGGGCCGAAGCCGGCGGCGGCCAGCGCGCCGCCACCGGCATGGGTGACGGTGCTCACCCAGGGGGTGATCGCGCTCTACAGCGGCTTTTTCGGTGGCGGCGCCGGCATCATGACGCTGGCCTCGCTGACCCTGGCGCGGCTGCCGGTGCGCAACGCCGGCGGCACCAAGAATGTCCTGGTCGGCTTTTCCAACATCGCCGCGGCGCTGGTGTTCGCGCTGTCCGGCGCGGTCGCCTGGCGCGAGGCGGCGGTGCTGGGGCTGGGCGCCATGGCCGGCGGCTGGCTCGGCGCCCGGGCGCTGAAGGTGCTGCCCGAGCGTGTCCTGAAGATCGGCGTGGTGGCGATCGGCCTGGCGCTGACCGTGGGGCTGTTCTGGCGGGGTTGAGGGGGGCAGGAGCGAGGATCGGCGATACCAGCTACAGGCGGAACGCCCAATCCCGGCTCGGCAACAAGTGAAGGTCGCCGCGAGCAATGATATCCATTCCGATCAGAACCTGAAAATCCAGCCCTGCGGTAAAGTCGATTCCCTGTACCTCGCTCGGCAAAAAGACCGGCCCCGACGCGGCTGCGTCGCCGCGCACTCTGACCAGGCTTTCGGCAAACCCGACGCTGAAGCGATATGTCGTCGCCCGCCGTGTTCCAGCGGCGGTGCCCATGATCCGGCGGCCCAATGGCTCCAACGCCAGTTCAGCGGCGATATCGGCGGTTATTGCCGAGGAGGTGGCGCCGGTATCCAGCAACGCCTGTGCCTCGCACATCCGTACACCACTGCTGCCCGAACCACTGATGACGACCGGTACAATGATCTGCCTGCCATTGTGCCGTCCGCCGATCTCAAACATGCGAGAAGAAGCCGAGGTCGACCGGATCCGGCTCAACAAGCTGGACAGAGAAAAGACCATCGGGAAACTGCCGTTCGCCCGCCAACGCAGCGTCTTCGACGCGCGGAAAAAAGCCAATTATCTCCCGGGATCGCAGCAGCGCAAACTCACCGGCATGACTCTGCGCGAAGTCATTGAAACGATTTTGAAAATAATCGTAGTTGCGGTCGATCTCCAATTCCTTGGCCTCGGTTGCCATCGACTGTCTCCTCGATCGGCATTGAATCACATGATGATTCTGCCGACAAGCCTCACCGCCGCGCACCGCTCTCGTCGATCAGCACTTCCCGCCGCCCGACATGGTCGGGCTTCGATACGAAACCATCCTGTTCCATGCGCTCGATCAACCGGGCGGCGTTGTTGTAGCCGACGCGCAATTGCCGCTGCAGATAGGAGGTGCTGGCCTTTTGCGCCGCGGCGACAATCTCGATGGCGCGGGCATAGCTGTCGGCCTCCTCGTCGCCGCCGCCCGCGCTGCCACGCGGGCCGGCGCCGCCCGGGGCATCGAGCCCCCATTGGCCGTCGATATCCGTCGGGTCCTCGGTGACGGCGTCGACATAGCTCGGCTGGCCCTGGCGGCGCCAATGTTCGGCGACCGCCTCCACCTCGTCATCGGTGACGAAGGGGCCATGGACGCGGACCAGCTGCTTGCCGCCCGACATCCACAGCATGTCGCCCTTGCCGAGCAGCTGCTCGGCGCCCTGCTCGCCCAGAATCGTGCGCGAATCGATCTTGGAGGTGACCTGGAAGCTGATCCGCGTCGGCAGATTGGCCTTGATGACGCCTGTGATGACATCGACCGACGGCCGCTGCGTCGCCATGATCAGGTGGATGCCGGCGGCACGCGCCTTTTGCGCCAGCCGCTGGATGAGGAATTCCACCTCCTTGCCCGCCGTCATCATCAGGTCGGCGAGCTCGTCGACCACCACCACGATCAGCGGCAGCGGCTGGAAATCCAGCACTTCCTCCTCGATGATCGGCGCTTCGGTCTCGGGGTCCCAGCCGGTCTGCACGCGGCGCACGAACGGCCGGCCGCTGGCCTTGGCCTCGTTGACCTTCTGGTTGAAGCTGGCGAGGCTGCGGACGTTGATCGCCGACATCTGGCGATAGCGGTCCTCCATCTGCTCGACCGCCCATTTCAGCGCGCGGATCGCCTTGGCCGGTTCGGTAACGACCGGCGACAGCAGATGCGGGATGCCATCATAGGTCTTCAGTTCCAGCATCTTGGGATCGATCATGATCATCCGGCACTGCGCCGGCGTCAGCCGGTAGAGCAGCGACAGGATCATGCAGTTGAGCCCGACCGACTTGCCCGAACCGGTGGTGCCGGCGATCAGCAGATGCGGCATCGGCGCCAGATCGGCGATCACCGGCTCGCCGGCGATGTTCTTGCCCAGCACCAGCGGCAGCGTCGCGCCGCGGTCCTCGAACGCCGCCGCCGACAGCAGCTCCGACAGGCTGACCATCTCGCGGCTCTGGTTCGGCAGCTCGATGCCGATGACATTCTTGCCGGGCACGACGGCGACACGCGCCGACAGCGCCGACATCGAGCGCGCGATGTCGTCGGCAAGGCCGATGACGCGGCTGGCCTTGATGCCCGGCGCCGGCTCCAGCTCGTACATGGTAACGACCGGGCCGGGGCGAACCTCGCCGATGCGGCCACGCACGCCGAAATCCTCGAGCACGCCTTCGAGCAGCCGGGCATTCTGTTCCAGGCTGGCGGCATCGATGCGGCGGGCGGGGCCGGTGGGCGGCGGCTTCAGCAGCGCCAGATCGGGCAGCACCGCGCCATCCCCCAGATCGAGCGCCGCCTGGCGCTCGCGGGTCGCGCGCTTGCCGGCCGGCGCGCGGACCGGCTCGACCACCAGGGTACGCGGCGCCTCGCTTTCCGGCTCGACGACGGCGGCCGGCACGCGCGGCTCGTCGCGCGGCCGGCGCAGCGTTTCAGCATCCCGGTTCAGCACTAGCGCGCCGGCGTCGGCCTCCTCATCGGCATCCGGCCGAGCGAAGCGTGCCAGCAACGCCTCGAAATCGGCGAGCTCCAGTCCCGAACCCCAGGCCATCAGGCCCAGCCCCGCCGGCACCAGCAGCACGGCAAACAACAGCCCGACCGGCACCCCGGCCAGCGCCTCGATCTCGCCGAGGCGGCTGGCCATGCCGTCACTGGCGATCCCGGCCAGCCCGCCCGGTCCGGCCGGCGCGCCGAAATCGGGCAGCAGCAGCGCACCGGCCGCCAGCGCCAGCGCCAGCACGGCACCGAGGCTGGCCGAAACAGCGCGACGCAGCGGGAAGCCGCGGCGCTGCACCAGGCGCATCGCCGCCACCAGCAGCGGCAGCGCCAGCAGCAGCGACGGCCAGCCGGCAGTCTGCAGCAGCAGGTCGCTGGCATGGGCGCCGATCCGGCCGACAGCATTGCCGGGGACGCGTTCGGTGACATTGTCGAAACTCGGATCCCGCGGCGAATAGCTCAGCAGCGCCGCCACCAGCCCGAGCGCCAGCCCGGCCAGCGCCAGGGCGCCGAGCCATTCGGCGCCGCGCACCGCGGCCAGCCGCGTCGCCGCCAAGGCGCGCGCCAGCACGCCGGGCTGTGCCTTGGCTTTTCCCTGTGCTGCGCGCGTGGCCATGGCTGCCATCCCCGGGGCGCACCCCGCCTGTTCACGATTTGAGCCTAGTCAGCACCATCGCCGACGGGGAGTCGCCGGTCAAGCCGGCACGAGCGCGAACGACTTACGGATACGGTCGCGATCGGCTAGAATTAGGTGGCTCGCGCCGAGCCATCCGCCGCTGGCGCACCGGGTGGGGCAGCGGGCCGGTGTCGGCTCTGCTTCGATACCGTCGACGAGGTTGCAACGATGGATTCGGAACTGGACTGGCAGTCGCTCCCGAGATTTCCCTTCGGTGACGGTCCGGAACTGGCGGACGAATTGCTGGCGCTGATCCTGGCCGGCCGCAAACGGGCAACCTGCTGGAGCGTCGCGGAAGGGATCAAGGGCACGGTCATCGGCGGTCGCTGGGTGGTCGAGGACGGCAAGGGTCGTCCGCGCGCCGTGCTGGAAACGGTGGCGCTGTCCCGGCAACGTTTCGATCTCGTCGACGAGAGCTTTGCCGCGGCGGAAGGCGAGGGAGATGGCAGCCTTGCCTTCTGGCGCCAGGCGCACCGCGACTATTTCACGAGAAACGGCGGCTTCGTGCCCGACATGCCGTTGTGGTGCGAACACTTCGAACTCATACAGGTTCTGGATCTGCCCGGGTGACATGCCGCATCGCCGGGTCGTTAACCCGGCCGGCAGGACATCATGTCCCGCTTGGGGGCGGCGCCGCTTTGCGCTAGGCCGGCGCAATGGACGCGGATGTCATCATTATCGGCGGCGGGCTGGTCGGCTCGACCCTGGCGCTGGCGCTGGCCCGGCACGACGTCACCAGCATCGTCATCGACGCCGCCGACCTCGATACGACGCTGCTGCCCGCCTTCGATGGCCGTGCCTCGGCCGTCGCCAGCGCGCCGGCGCGGATGCTGCGCGCGCTCGGCCTTGGCGACACGCTCGACAGCAAGGGCTGCCCGATCCGCGAAATCCGCGTCACCGATGGCATCGCCCCGCAATTCCTGCATTTCGATGCCAGCGGCGATGACGAGCCGCTCGGCCGCATGGTCGAAAACCGCCATCTCCGCCAGGCGCTGCTGCAGGCAGTGCGCGCCGCCGGCGCGGTGCAGCTGATCGACCGCGCCCGCATCGCCAGCCAAGTCCGCGATGCCGATGCCGCCACGGTGACATTGGCCGATGGGCGGAGCTTCCGGGCCCCGCTGGCGGTGGCCTGCGACGGCCGCCGCTCGGCAACCCGCGAGGCCGCCGGCATCCGCCTCGCGCGCTGGCATTATCCCAATGCGGCGCTGGTGACGATGGTGGCGCACGAGGTGCCGCACGACAATGTCGCCTGCGAGCTCTTCTACCCCGAAGGCCCGCTGGCGCTGCTGCCGATGACCGATCATGAGGATGGCCGCCCGCGCTCGGCAATCGTCTGGACGGTCGATGCCGCCCAGGCCGCCGGCGCCGCCAAGCTGGGGCCGAAGGCACTGGCCGCCGAGATCATGGCGAAGATCGACGGCACGCTCGGCCATGTCGAAGTCGTCGCGCCGCAGGCGGTGTGGCCGCTCGGTTTCCACCATGCCACCGATTATGTCGGCGAGCGGCTGGTGCTCGCCGGCGACGCCGCGCACGGCATGCACCCCATCGCCGGCCAGGGCCTCAACGCCGGCTGGCGCGATGTCGCGGCGCTGACCGAAGTCCTCGTCGACGGCGCCCGGACCGGGCAGGACCTCGGCGCGCCGGCGCTGCTCGCCCGCTATTCCGCCTGGCGACGGCTCGACAATTCGATGGTGCTCGCTGCCACCGACACGCTCAACCGGCTGTTCGCCATCCCCGGCCGTCCCGCCGCGCTCGTCCGCCGCTTCGGCCTGGCCGCCGTCGAACGCATCGCGCCGCTGAAGGCCCG
>JAIXZK010000240.1 GCA_027489695.1 Sphingomonadales bacterium | reverse complement strand
GGAGTTCCACCATGATCAGTGCCAGGATCGCCCTTGCCGTCGCCGCCCTGCTGGCGGTGCCATCGTTCGCCCAGACCAGCAATTCCGCCCCGCAGGCGCCGACGGACAGCATGTCGCTGCAGCAGCCCCCCGGCAGCGCGATGACGCCGGAAAGCGGCGGCATGGGCCAGCCCGGCATGAGCCAGGCGTCGAATGCCCCCGCCGGCTACCCCAATTGCACCGCCCGCATGCGCGATCGCTGCCAGCAGACCGCCGCGCAGGAAGCCCGCGCCACCAGCAGCGCGCGACGGCGCCGCTGACCCCGACACCGGTCGACAGTGCGGAAAATGCGGCGCGGGCGCGACAAAAGCTCCCGCGCCGCGCAATTTTGCTGCTATGGCAGGGCTTCCAACCTTGCCAGAGCGTGTCATGACTGAGGAATTCTACCGCATTCGCCGCCTGCCCCCCTATGTCATCGCGGAAGTCAACGCGATGCGGGCAGCCGCGCGCGCCGGTGGCGAGGACATCATCGATCTCGGCATGGGCAACCCCGATCTGCCGCCGCCGCCGCATGTGATCGCCAAGCTTGCCGAAGTCGCCGCCAAGCCCGACGCGCACGGCTATTCGGCGTCGAAGGGCATTCCCGGCCTGCGCAAGGCCCAGGCCGCTTATTATGCCCGCCGCTTCGGTGTCGATGTCGATCCGGACACCGAAGTCGTGGTGACGCTCGGCTCGAAGGAGGGTCTCGCCAACCTCGCCCAGGCGATCACGGCGCCCGGCGATGTCGTGCTGGCGCCGAACCCCAGCTACCCGATCCATACTTTCGGCTTCATCATCGCCGGCGCCACCATCCGCAGCGTGCCTACGACGCCGGACGAAGCCTATTTCGAAGCGCTCGAACGCGCCATGAAGTTCACCGTGCCGCGGCCATCGGTGCTGGTGATGGGCTATCCGTCAAACCCCACCGCCGAAACCGTCGACCTGGCCTTTTACGAGCGCGTCGTGGCGTTCGCGAAAGCGCACAAGCTTTGGGTGCTTTCCGATCTCGCCTATTCGGAAATCTATTTCGATGGCCAGCCGACGCCGTCGATCCTGCAGGTGCCGGGCGCCAAGGATGTCGGGGTCGAATTCACCTCCATGTCGAAAACCTATTCGATGGCCGGCTGGCGCATCGGCTTCGCGGTCGGCAACAAGACGCTGATCGGCGCGCTGACGCGAGTGAAATCCTATCTCGACTATGGCGGCTTCACGCCGATCCAGGCGGCGGCGGTAGCGGCCTTGAACGGCCCGCAGGACATCGTCGCCCAGAACCGCGAGCTTTATCACCGCCGCCGCGACGTGCTGGTGGAAAGCTTCGGCCGCGCCGGCTGGGAAATCCCGCCGCCGCGCGCCAGCATGTTCTGCTGGGCGCCGCTGCCGCCGGCGCTGCGCCATCTGGGGTCGCTCGAATTCTCGAAGCAGCTGCTCACCCATGCCGGCGTCGCGGTGGCGCCGGGCGTCGGCTATGGCGAGGACGGCGAAGGCTTTGTCCGCATCGCGCTCGTTGAGAATGAGCAGCGCCTGCGCCAGGCAGCGCGCAACGTGCGGAAATACCTGGCGTCGATGGGGGTCAATACGCCTGCGAAAGTGGCGGGCTAGCCTGAATGACGCCCGACCTGAGCCAGTGGGGGTTCCCAAGCTTGGTCATTTACGTTCGAGATAGGCACTCTCGTGCTCCGCTTTAAGGCCTTCAGGGTATCGGCCAACCCAATCGAACCGCTGACGGTTCTTGTACTTTTCTTCTTCGCCGTGCTTGCCGATGCCTCGTCAGCCAAAGCCGATCCATCCGAAGCAGAACGATGGGGCATACTCAGCTCCCTCGTTGGTCACAGCTGGCAAATGTCCGACGGTCGACTGGTTTCCTTTGCTTGGGGGGCACGGCGTGATTCCATCGCTGAGAGCGACTGGAGACACAAACACCTTGGCTCGTGGAGGATCAGCGGTGACAGGAACGTTACCAGGTATGATCCCGATGGCGTAAAAACTCGCTTTCAATTGACCGCTGATGGCTCCCTCGAGCCAGCTGACACCGGTCGTGGTAGGGAACGTGTCATCATCACGCGGCTGGGCGAGGTGTTGCAGCTTCTCTACCAAGAACGAGATGGCAGCGGATGGAGATCAAACCGCAGAGCCGACATAACGGCCTGGAAGATTACTGCTGATCAATCAGAAACAATTAGAACTTGGTTTGGAAAGCAAGGCTACAGCATCTCGACAGCTCAGGATCTAGTGAAATATTTACGAGGGAGCACAGCTTTTTCTTTTTTTCAGGCATCTGAATTACGCAATGAAGGAATAGTGGGTAGAGAGTTTATCCTAGATTCTGTGACTATGCAATCGGACAATGATGAATTGAACGTTGGCCGGCTCCGCGCGTACGATTTCTTATCAACAGCCAAGCCTAGAACGCGACCCAAGCCATTAGCAAGAATGGCGTTGGTAGTCGGCATCTCGCAGTATACCAATTTACCTGTCTTGACCAACGCGACTAGCGATGCTCGTTTGATGTCGACAAAACTGCAGCAACTGGGGTTTGCCACCACCCATGTGAACAATCCGTCGCAGTCCGCATTTCGGTCCGAGATACAAAAGTTTGGTGAAGCGGTCGCAAAATCTACCGAACCCGTTGCAGCTGTCTTCTTTTTTGCTGGTCATGGAATGCAATATGAAGGAAAGAATTACCTGATACCAGCTGACTCCAACGTGAAAAATAAATCTGACGTGGAAATCTTTGGGATCTCTGCTGATCTGATCCTGTCTCAGCTGGCTTTGTCTAGCGCGAAAGTTAACGTCATGATTCTCGATGCGTGTCGCACCGACTCGCTTCCGTCGCGATATCGGGGCGGAAATGGTGGGTTCGTCGCAATGAGTGCCCCAAGCAACAGTTTCATTGCCTATTCGACCGCTCCAGGTGCCGTGGCTGACGACGGTGAGAGCAGCAACAGCCCCTTCGCGCAAGCATTAGCCGCTGAGATTGATAAGGAGGGCCAACCAATCGAGTCGACCTTTCGCAACGTTCGTCGCGCCGTACTTGATGCGACCAAGGGTGCGCAAACGCCATGGGACAGCAGCTCTTTGATCGACGAATTCTCATTTGCCGGTGGAGTTAAGCCGCCGGAACGAGCCGAATTACGTCCCAAAAGCGCCGTAACGACACGATGATCCTGTCGGAAGGTGCATCGTATCCTGTTTTCTGGCAAATTTCGTTTTTAGTATCTCAGTCGGTGATGGAAGTCTCCATTCACAGATTATTGGTCGCGCTCGTTGGCGATCAGGTGCAGCAGGGTGCCGTCAGGGTCGATCAGCGCGGCGCGGCGCCCGCCCCAGGCCTCGCGCTGCGGCGGGTGCAGGCGGGGCGCGCCGGTCATCGCCTCCGGAATGCCAGCGGCGCGGCAGATGGCGTAGAAGCCGTCGAGATCGTCGAGGCGCAGGCAGGCGCCGAAGCTGCTCGTCGACCAGTCGAGGTCCGGATAGGGGAAGAATTCGAGCTCGATCGCGCCGCGCTCGAGGATAAGCCAGCCGGCATCGCGGTACGCCGTGGAGAAGCCGAGCGCGGCATAGAAGGCGATCGTCGCCGCCTGGTCGCGCGTCGGCAGATTGGGGGTCGCCCGGTCGGTCATCTCGGCCTCATGCGGATGCTGCTGGCCAGCATGCGACGCCGGCGCCGCCCCGGCAAGCGTGCGGCGGCTCGCGCCAGCAGCCGTCGATTGCCGCGCGCCGGCACGCCGGACGGGGTTGCGCCGCCGGCGGCGAGGTGCTGAGAGCGGCCTTTGCCATCGTCGCCACCGGAGCCTGCCATGACGTCCCCCCTTCGCATCGGCCTCGCCGGCCTTGGCAATGTCGGCGCCGGCGTTGTCCGCGTGCTGGCCGACAATGCCGACATCATCGCCCGCCGCGCCGGGCGGCCGATCGTCGTCACCGCCGTTTCGGCGCGCGACCGCAACCGCGATCGCGGCATCGATCTCGGCGGCTTCGCCTGGCTCGATGATGCCGCCGAACTGCCGGCGCGCGACGATGTCGATGTCGTCGTCGAGCTGATCGGCGGCTCCGATGGCCCGGCGCTGACGCTGGCGCGGCGCACCCTCGCTGCCGGCAAGAGCCTCGTCACCGCCAACAAGGCGATGCTCGCCCATCACGGCCTCGATCTCGCCGCCGCTGCCGAAGCCGCTGGCCTCGCACTGAAGTACGAAGCCGCGGTCGCCGGCGGCATTCCGGTCATCAAGGGCCTGCGCGAAGGCGCCGCCGCCAACCGCATCAGCCGCGTCCATGGCCTGCTCAATGGCACTTGCAACTATATCCTCAGCCGCATGGAGGCCGAGCGGCTGGATTTCGGCCATGTCCTCGCCGAAGCCCAGGCCGCCGGCTATGCCGAGGCCGATCCCAGCTTCGACATCGATGGCATCGACACCGCCCACAAGCTGTCGATCCTCGCCGCATTGGCCTTCGGCGCCCGCATCGATTTTGCCGGCGTGGCGACGCAGGGCATCCGCGCGCTGGCGCTTGCCGATATCGACCAGGCGGCGGCGCTCGGCTTCCGCATCAAGCTCGTCGGCCTGGCCGAAGTCGAGGACGGTGCGCTGTTCCAGCGCGTCCACCCGGCGCTGGTGCCGCTCGCCCATCCGCTGGCGGCGACCGGCGGCGCCTTGAACGCCGTCGTTGCCGAGGGCGATTTCGTCGGCCGGCTGTTCTTCCAGGGCCGCGGCGCCGGCGAAGGCCCGACCGCCAGCGCCGTCGTCGCCGATCTGATCGACATCGCCCGCGGCAACGCCGGCCCGGCCTTCGGCATGCCGGTCGATGCGCTTGCCGCTTTGCCCCGCGCCGATGCCGCGGCACGCGCCGGCCGCTATTATCTGCGCCTGATCGTTGCCGACCGGCCGGGCGTGCTCGCCGAACTGACCGCGGCGCTGCGCGACCATGGCGTTTCGATCGAGAGCCTGATCCAGCGCGGCGGCCCCGCTGCCGATACCGCCATGGTGGTGATGGTCACCCACCATGCCCGCGAGGCCGATGTGCTGGCCAGTCTCGCCCAGATGGCAGCCAGCCCGGCGGTTGCCGGCGCCCCGGTGATGATGCATATTCTCGATCTGTGATGCGTCGCGTGTTTCCTGGCCTGTTCCTGCTGCTGCTCACCGCGCAGGCACCGGCCCCGGCGCCGCCACCCGAGGAAATCACCGTCACCGCCGATCCGCTGCGCGAAGCCGCGGTGCGCGAGGCAGCGCGGCGCCATCTGAAGGCGGTGCTGCCGACGCCGAAATTCGGCCAGTACAGCCGCTGGAACATGCCCATATGCCCCAAGGTCTCGGGGATCGATGATCGGCTGGCGGCGCGCGTCGCCGCCAAGCTGCGCAGCGAGGCGACGACCGCCGGCGCCAAGGTCGACAAGGCCGATTGCAAGCCGAACATCGTCGTCATCTTCACCAGCGATGCCGCCGCCGTCGCCACCCGCATCCTCGCCAAGCGGCCCGATGCGGCGGCGCTGATCGAAACCGTCGACCGCGAGGCGCTGCGCAAGGCGCCGCTGCCGATCCGCTGGTGGAGCGCGGTGCGGCTGGAGGACGAGAACGGCCGGGTCGCCACCGCCATCTCGACGGCACTGGCCACCGCCACCGGCGCCGGCGAAGCCCCGTTCGAAGCCCCCGGTGGCCCCGAAGCGGTGATGACCGACAGCTATTCGTCCAGCCTGGTCAACACCCACCGCCAGGTCAGCGCCTCGGCGACCACCGTGCTCGTCGATGTCGATCTCGCCACCGGCTACACGCTCGATGCGGTATCGGCTTATGTCGCCATGGCGGTGCTGGCCCAGGCGCGGCTGCGCGGCGACGTCGATCCGGAACTGACCATCCTCGGCCTGTTCCGCGCGCCCGCCGCCGCTGCGCCCAACGATCTCTCCGACTGGGACCGGGCGTTCCTCAAGGCGCTTTACGGCACACCGTCCAACCGCCCGGCACGCCGCCAGCAGGGCGCCATCGCCAGCGCCGTCGTCAAGGAACGCCTCGCCGGCAAGTGATCGCCGGAAACATGCGCCGACCGGCGGCGCGCCTGCCCGCCGCCAGGCCGGCCGCCGTCAACCGGCGGCGCGGCCATAGGCGCGCACAAAGGCCGCCGCATGGTCGCGGGCCAGCGCCGGCAGATCGAGGCAGCGCACCGCGGCGCCGCCGAGTTCTTGCTGGTGCAACACCGCGATCAGCAGCGGCGAGATGAGCGCGATGGCGGCGTGGCGCGGATCGGCGGCGATCATTTCCCCGCGCGCGATATGCTGTGCCAGCCGGGCCTCGGCGGCGGCAAGCATCGGCTCCAGGATCGCCTCGACATAGGCGGGGCCGATGCGCGCCTGCCGCAGCCCCTCCCGCAGGCCCAGGACATGCAGCGCCGCCACGCCGCCTTCGGCAAGACCATCCGCAACCAGCGCCAGCAGCGCCGCCACGCCCGCCGCAAAAGGCAGGTCGGCACGCGCCGCCGCGGCGAGATAGGGCGCGCCCTGCCGGCCAAGTTCGGCGAGCAGCGCCGCCACAATGTCCTCCCGCCGCCCGAAATGATGCGCCAGCGTCGGCAGCGTCACCCCGGCGGCGGCAGCGAGCTCGCGAAGCGACGGCGGCGGCAGATCCGGCGCGACGAGCCGCTGCAGCATCGCGCCCAGCAGCGCGGCGCGGCGCGTCTCATGATCGGCGGCCTTGGCACCGCGGGTCCGGCCCATCGCCTGCTTCTGGCAGGCCAGGCCGGCGCCGGCAATCCTGATCGCAAAATTTAATATTGCATCTGATATATTTTATGGCAAAAGGCTCCATCCTTTCCAGACAAGGTTCTCCCATGCTCGCCAAGACGCTTCACGCCCCTTTCCTGCTCGCCACCGGCCGCGCTGGCCTGATCGCCAATGTCGCCGTGCTGTTGTTCGTCACCATCGCGGTCAACGGCCTGTTGTTCGCCCTCGGCTGGGCTGGCCCCGCCGCCAGCGCGGCCCGCCGGATGCCGCTGGTGCCGCCGGACATGGTGATCGGGTTGATCTGGACGGTATTGATCGGGCTGATGGGCGCCGCGCGCTGGGTCTATGTGCAGCGCAGTGGCGACCATGGCTGGCGGTCCTGGGCGTCCTATGCACTGGCCGCGATATGCATCGCCTTTCCCTTCTATACTGACGGGCTCAAGCTCAACGCCGCCGCCTTCTGGGGCACCGTGGTGACCATCGTGGCGACGATCGCCGCGATCCTGGTGCTGCGTGTCGGCGACGCCCGCGCGCCCTGGTATCTGCTGCCGACCGCCTGTTGGGGTGGCTATGTCGTCAGCGTGATGCTGGCCTATCCGCCGGCCTGACCGGCACGCCGGGCCGACGGCGGCAAATGACGCTTTCGCGACTGCGAAGCGCCCCCCTTCCCTCCCTCCGTCGCAGCGCCTAGAGCCTTCATCACTTTTGGAGGGATGATCCGCATGACCCCGCGCAGTTCGACGCTCGATCGCGTCCTCGTTCTGGAAATGGTGCGCGTCACCGAAAATGCCGCCATCGCCGCGTCCCGCCTGATCGGCCGCGGCAACGAAAAGGCCGCCGATGCCGCCGCCGTCGAAGCGATGCGCGATGCCCTCAACAATCTCGATTTCGATGGCACCGTCGTCATCGGCGAAGGCGAGCGCGACGAGGCGCCGATGCTGTTCATCGGTGAAAAGGTCGGCCGCGGCCATCGCGACTCCGGCGTCGGCAGCGGCCCCAAGATCGACATCGCCCTCGATCCGCTGGAAGGCACCACCATCACCGCCAAGGCCGGCCCCAATGCGCTGGCCGTGCTCGCCATCGCCGAGGAAGGCGGGCTGCTCAACGCCCCCGACGTCTATATGGAAAAGATCGCCATCGGCCCCGGCTATCCCGAAGGCACCATCGATCTCGCCCGCTCGGCCAGCGACAATGTCCGCTCGGTCGCCGCCGCCAAGGGCGTCGAGGCGCAGGACCTGATTGTCTGCGTGCTCGATCGGCCGCGCCACGAGGCGCTGATCGCCGAACTGCGCGGCCTTGGCTGCGGCATCCAGCTCATCCCCGATGGCGATGTCGCCGGCGTCATCGCCACCGCCGATCCCGATACCGGCATCGACATCTACATGGGCTCCGGCGGCGCGCCGGAAGGCGTGCTGGCGGCCGCCGCGCTGCGCTGCGTCGGCGGCCAGCTGCAGGGCCGGCTGCTGTTCCGCAACGACGACGAGCGCGGCCGCGCCCTGCGCTGGGGCATCACCGACCTCGACCGCATCTACAGCCTGGAAGACATGGCCAAGGGCGACGTGATCTTCGCCGCGACCGGCGTTACCGACGGCTCGATGCTGCGCGGCGTCAAGCGCAAGCGCGGCGGCCTGATCACCACGGAAAGCATCGTCATGCGCTCGTCCTCGGGCACGGTGCGCCGGGTGAGCGGCGAGCATCGCAACCATCGCTATGCGTGATTGCAAAGGGTAGAAGGTGCCTCCGGCGGCTGGGGCCTTAGGCCCCAGACCCCATTTTATCCTTTGCAAGCATAGTCGGGGCTGTTTGCAACAAGGCGCTGAATCGAAATGGGGTCTGGGGCCAAGGCCCCAGCCGCCGGAGGCCCAACCTCTTCTCCATCAGAGTAACCCCATGAGCCACGTCTTCGGCGTCACTGCCTCGCTGCTCGGCCAGCCCTGGTGCTGGCGCGGCGGCGTGGCACCTGGCGGCGATCTCGATGGCCGTGGCGAGGACGAGCTGCTCCACCAGCTGTTCCGCGCCCGCGGCGCCCGGCAGCAGGATTTTGCGCGGCTGGCGGCGCCGACCTTGCGCGACTGGTTGCCCGATCCCGCCATTTTCACCGACATGGAGCGCGCCGCGGCGCGCCTCGCCGATGCCGTGGAGCAGCGCGAGAACATCGTCATTTTCGGCGATTATGACGTCGATGGCGCGACCTCGGCGGCGGTGCTGATCCGCACGCTGCGCGGGCTCGGCGCCGCGGTCGGCCATTACATCCCCGACCGGCTGCTGGAGGGCTATGGCCCGTCGGCCGAAGCGCTGGTGGCGCTGAAGGCGGCCGGCGCCGATCTGGTGGTGACGGTCGATTGCGGCACGCAAGGGTTCGCCGCGCTGGAAGCCGCACGGGCGGCGGGGCTGGAAGTGATCGTCGTCGATCACCACAAGGCCTCGACAGCGCTGCCGCCGGCGCTGGCGCTGGTCAATCCCAATCGGCTCGACGAAGGCGCGGAGGCGGCCGCGCATGGCCATCTGGCGGCGGTCGGCATGGCCTTCCTGCTGGCGGTTGCGCTCAACCGCTGCCTGCGCCAGCGCGGCGCCTTCGCCAGCCGGCCGGAGCCGAGGCTGATCGACCTGCTCGATATCGTCGCGCTCGGCACCGTTGCCGATGTCGTGCCGCTGACCGGGCTCAACCGGGCATTCGTGGCGCAGGGGCTGAAGGTGATGCGCGGGCGCGGCAATCCCGGCATCACCGCGCTGTGCGATGTCGCCGGCCTCACCCGGCCGCCAGTGGCGCGCGACCTCGGTTTCGCCTTGGGCCCGCGCGTCAACGCCGGCGGCCGTGTCGGCCGCGCCGATCTCGGCGTGCGGCTGCTGACCACCGATGATCCCGCCGAAGCGACGGCGCTCGCCGCCGAACTCGACCGGCTGAACCTCGAACGCCGCGCCATCGAGGCCGATGTCACCGCCGAGGCGCTGGCCGCGTGCCACGGCGACGGCGCGATCGCCGTGGTTGCCGGCGAAGGCTGGCACCCCGGCGTCATCGGCATCGCCGCGGCGCGGGTGAAGGAACGGCTGCACCGGCCGGCCATCGTCATCGCCGTGCAGGAAGATGGCATCGGCAAGGGCTCCGGCCGCTCGCTGCCCGGCGTCGATCTCGGCGCCGCGGTGATGGCGGCGAAGGATGCGGGGCTGCTGATCGCCGGCGGCGGCCATGCCATGGCAGCGGGGCTGACGGTGACGGCCGGCGGCGTGCCGGCGCTGACGGCGTTCCTCGCCGATTTCGTGGCGCGCGAGGTTGCCGCCGCGACAGTGACGCGGGCGCTCGATTGCGACCTGGCGTTGGCGCCGCGCGGCGTTTCGGTGGGCCTTGTCGAAACGCTCGATCGCGCCGGTCCCTATGGCCAGGGCTGGTCGGCCCCGCGCGTCGCCGCCGGGCCGTTCACCGCGGTGCAGTGCCGCGTCGTCGGCGAAGCGCATGTGCGGCTGGTGCTCGCCGGCGCCGATGGTGCGCGGGTGAAGGCCATCGCCTGGCGCGCCGCCGATGGCCCGCTCGGCGCCGCGCTGGCCGGTGCCGGCGGCCGGCGCTTCTATGTCGCCGGCCGGGTGAAGGCCGATGAATGGCAGGGCCGCCGCGATGCCGAGATCGAAATCGACGACATCGCCTGGGCCTGAAACGACCCGGCGCAGGATATGCGCTTGACGGACGCGCCCCGTCGCTTTAGCAGCCCGGTTCCCCCGCCGGTCCCTTCGTCTAGCGGTCTAGGACGTCGCCCTTTCACGGCGAAAACACGGGTTCGATTCCCGTAGGGATCACCATTTCGGGCCATGGCCCGTGGCGGGCCGCGAACCACCCCTTGGCTTGCCCCCGGCGGCGCCATTTCTGCCGCCATCGCACCTCCCAGCCGTCATGGGTATCGCGCGCGCGCTGTCGATGGGCAACGCGAGGGCCGAAAAAGCGCGATCGTGACCATGTCGATCCGGCGCCGGATCCTGTATTCCGGGCGCAGATCGGAGTGCCGCGATGAAGACCATCATAGTTGAAGGCGATCCTGTCGCCGCAATCACCGCCGAGATCGGCGCGCGCATCGCCCGCAACCCGGCGCTGACCATGACCTTGCCGACCGGGCGGACCTTTGCGCCGGTCTATGCGCGATGGCGCACCGGCGGCACGCGCTTTCCCGATGTCCGCGCGGTCCAGCTCGACGAATATCTCGATCTGCCGGACGACGACCCGCGCCGCTTCGCCGCCGTGCTCGATGACGCGCTGTTCGCGGCCGGCGTGTTCGATCGCGGCCGGGCGCTGATGCTGGCGCCGGACTCGCTCGGCCTGACGGCACGCGCCGCAGCGCATGAGGCGGCGATCGCCCGGGCCGGCGGGCTTGATCTCGCCCTGCTCGGCCTCGGCAGCAACGGCCATGTCGCCTTCAACGAGCCCGGCAGCCCCGCCGATTCCGGTACGCGGGCGGTGGCGCTGACGCCCGAGACCCGCGCCGGCGCCGCGGGCGATTTCCCCGATCGGCCGGTGCCGGCGCGCGCCATCACCCTCGGCGTCGGCTCGCTGCGGGCGGCGCGTTCGGTGCTGATCGTGGCATTGGGCACCGGCAAGGCCGGGCCGGTGGCCGCCTGCCGCCATGGCCCGATCGATCCCGCCTGCCCCGCCAGCCTGTTTCGCGACCATCCCGATGCGACGCTGCTGATCGATGCCGCCGCCGCCGGGCCCGGACCGGCGGCGGCACCCCAGGCCGGGGCGGATGCACGATGAACGACCTTGCCCCCGAAAAGGGCCTTTCCGCCGCTGCCATTGCTGAACGGGTGGAGGCCATCCTCGCCGCAGCGACGCTGGCCGAAAAGGTCGGCATGATGTCCGGCAAGGGCTTTTTCGCGGCGTTCAAGGCGGACGAGGGCGTCTGGGCGGCGCGGCCCTATCGCGCCGGTGGCGGCATCGAGCGGCTGGGCGTCCCGGCCTTCTGGTTCACCGACGGGCCGCGCGGTGTCGCCCGCGGCCAATCGACCTGCTTTCCCTGCACCATGGCGCGCGGCGCCAGCTTCGATGTCGGGCTGGAACGCCGCATTGGCGAGGCGATGGGCATCGAAAGCCGTGCCCAGGGCTGCAATCTCAACGGCGCCGTCTGCGTCAACCTGCTCCGCCACCCGGCCTGGGGGCGAGCGCAGGAGACCTATGGCGAGGACCCCTGCCACCTCGGCCGGATGGGCGCGGCGCTGGGTACCGGCATCCAGGCGCACAATGTCTGCGCGACGGTGAAACATTATGCGCTGAATTCGATGGAGAACACGCGCTTCACCGTCGATGTGAGGATCGACGAACGCAGCCTGCACGAAATCTATCTGCCGCACTTCAAGGCCATCCTCGATGCCGGCGTCGCTTCGGTGATGTCGGCATACAACCGGGTCAACGGCGAATATGCCGGGCAGAACCACGCGCTGCTCACCGACATATTGCGCGGCGAATGGGGCTTCTCCGGCTTTGTCCATTCGGATTGGGTGAAGGGGGTCTATGCGCCCTATGGCGCCGCCGCCGGGCTCGATGTCGAAAATCCGGAGCCGCTGGTGTTCGGGGACAAGCTTGTCGCCGCTGTGGAGGCCGGGACCATCGCGCCACAAGTGATCGATACCGCTTGCCGCCGCATCCTCACCACCCTCTACCGCTTCGCCTGCGCCGAGGATCCGCTGCCCGATTATCCGCCAGCACTGGTGGCCAGTCCGGCGCATGTCGCACTGGCCCGCGAGGCGGCCGAAAAATCCGCCGTGCTGCTCGCCAATGATGGCGTGCTGCCGCTCGATCGCACGCGGCTGCGGCGGCTCGCCGTGCTCGGCCGGCTGGCGAGCCTGGCGAACACCGGCGACAATGGCTCCAGCCGGGTGCGGGCACCGCATGTGGTGACGGCGCTCGCCGGGCTGCAGGCGGCACTCGGCGCCGATCGCATCGTCACCGGCGATGAAAGCGATCTCGTGGCGGCGCGCGCCGCCGCGGCATCGGCCGACGCCGTTGTCATCATCGCCGGCTATACCGCCGAGGAGGAAGGCGAGTTCATCCCCGGCGATATCGCGCTGGGGCAGGCGGACGGTGCCAACGCCGCCGCCACGGAACGTTCCGGCCGCCCGCGCCGCAACAGCGCCATCGGCGGCGATCGCCTCGATCTCGGCCTGCCCGCCGACCAGCAGGCGCTGATCCTGGCGGCGGCAGCGGCCGGCAAGCCGGTGATCGTGGTGCTCGTCGCCGGCTCCGCGGTGATGGTCGAAGCCTGGCACGACAGGGTCGCCGCCATATTGCAGACCTTCTACAGCGGCATGGAAGGCGGCACCGCGCTGGCCAGCCTGTTGTTCGGCGATGTCAGTCCCGCCGGGCGCCTGCCGTTCAGCGTCGCGCGCCATGCCGGCGATTATCCGCCCTTCGATCGCGACGCGACCGCGGTGACCTATGATTACTGGCACGGCTATGCCCGGCTGGCCCGCGATGGCCGCCGCGCGCGCTTTCCGTTCGGCCATGGCCTGTCCTACAGCCGCTTCGAGACCCGCGCGCTGACCCTGCGCAGTGCCGGCGACCGCTTCGCCGCCAGTGTCGCGGTGCGCAACCTGGGCGAGGTCGCGGCGGACCATGTCGTGCTGCTGTGGGCGCAGCCGCCCGGCGGCATCGAACCGAGCTGGCCGCGCCGGCTGGTCGCCTTTGCCCGGGTGCCGCTGCTGCCGGGCGAAACCCGCATCGTCGCGCTGGATTTCGACGCGGCGGCGCTGCGCCACCGCGATCCGGCGACCCGGCAGTGGCGGCTGGAGCCCGGCCGCTGGCAATTCTTCGTCGCCGACACCGCCGAAAGCCCGCCGGCGCCGGGGATCCACCTCGATCTCTGAGGCGAGACCGGCCCATCGCCGTCACATGAACAACAACAATCATTACCTGACGATTACTGTAAGCTCGACTGCCACTGTATTCACGGTGACTTGTTCACTTCATCAAATTGACACGGCGATCGGGCATTAGCCCGGGGCATTCTCTCGGCGAGCGACGCAACGCTCGCCCGTCATGATGAAGGACCCCCGACATGCCGGCACCTGGCCAACCCTTTTACAATCCCGTCAGCCCGCTCTGGTATCGCGGCTCCATCGACGGCGAGCTGATCCGCGCCGACAATCTCGCCAATGTCATCTATGGCAATGGCGGCGACGACACGATCGACGGCCTTGGCGGCAATGACAAGATCTACGGCCTGGAAGGCTCCGACAGCCTGGTCGGCGGTGCCGGCAATGATTCGATCTTCGGGTCGGCGCGCGGCGACGGCAATGACGGCAACGACACCATCAACGCCGGCGAAGGCGATGATTTCATCAGCGGCGGCTTCGGCGACGACAATCTGCTCGGCGGCAATGGCAATGATTTCATCGCCGGCGGCGACGGCCTCGATCGCCTGTCCGGCGGCAATGGCAACGATATCCTGATCGGCGGCATGGGGGACGACATCGTCTCCGGCGGCAATGGCAATGATACGCTGGTCGGCAAGGGCAAGGACGTGCTGTCCGGCGGCGCCAACAACGATGTCTTCACCTTCCGCGCCGCCGAGGATTCGACGCCGGGCGTCGGCATTCGCGCCGCGATCACCGATTTCGTCCGCGG
>JAIXZK010000362.1 GCA_027489695.1 Sphingomonadales bacterium | reverse complement strand
GCGAGCGCCAGCAGCTCGTCCTCGGGCGAATGGAGGCTCGGCGCCAGCTCGCCGGCGCGGGTGCGGTGCAGGATGTTGCGCGACGTGGTGACGCCGAGCGCCCCGGCGCGGATCGCCTCGGCGGTCAGCGCGCGCATCGCCGCCAGATCGTCCGCGGTCGGCGCCTCGCGCCGCGCCCCCCGCTCGCCCATCACATAGACGCGCAAGGCCGAATGCGGCAGCTGCGCGGCGACATCGATATCGAGCCGCCGCGCGTCGAGCGCGTCGAGATATTCGGGGAAAGTCTCCCAGTTCCACGGCAGCCCGGCGGTCATCACTACCTCGGGAATATCCTCGACCCCCTCCATCAGCCCGACGAGCATGGCGTGCTGGTCCGGCCGGCACGGCGCGAAGCCGACGCCGCAATTGCCCATGACGACGGAAGTGACACCATGCCCCGACGACGGCGCCATCCGCGTCTCCCAGGTCGCCTGGCCGTCATAATGGGTATGGATATCGACGAACCCGGGGGTGACCAGCGCACCGGCGGCATCGATCTCCTCGGCCCCGCGCCCGGCGACGCTGCCGACAGCGACGATGCGATCGCCGGTGATGGCGACATCGCCGATGCGGGCGGCACCGCCGCGGCCATCGTGGATCTCGCCGTTGCGGATGATGAGGTCGAAGTCAGCCATGATGCTCTCCTGCGGGTGGGGAGATAGCATCGGCGGGGAGGGGGTGCACTTGGTGGTATGGGGAGTGGGGCAGGCGGCCGCCGACTGCTGCGGTGGCCGACGTTAAGTCGATCGCGAAAAGAATGGCGACAAACGACCGACCAACGTTATCCGATATTCGAACTCTCGCCCTGCTAAGCAGCCAGTACGTTTGGCAACATCGGAGCCGGATCGCTTCGATGTACAACAGCCGACGAACCTTCGGGGCCAAGAGCAAGCGTAAGCCTGCGAGCCTCTCCTATTTTTGGAACGGGCATACGACGCGCAAGTAGTTCTGCAAGCGCTGCATCTTCGACAGCGACAATTACCTGCCGTCCCCCTGCAACCAGCTGGGCCAGCACTTCTGCCAAATTTACAGTTCTGAAATCGTCTACGTGCTGAACTGGGTCGTCAAGTAGGATCGAGCGCCAACGACTCCAGGCCAGCGACAAATTTATCGACAAAAGGAATGCGAGGCCGGTCGCTCGACGCTGACCACTTGAGAATAGAAACTGAGGATTTAGGCCATCTCCTACCTGTAACGAAAGAAATCGCCTAAGATCTCCCCTGATTGAATATTCAATGTCCTGCCAAACGGGATGGGGACGGAGCCTGCCATATAGCTCCGCCATCAGAGGCAGCACCCGGTCAAGCCTAAGGTCAAGCGTCTCCGAACCAGCACGGCGGGCGGCGTCGTGCAGCGCACTGGCAATTGCTTCGGCCCGGCGGGCACGACCAGCGCGATCTTGGGCGCGTGCGAGCCGTGCGCGAGCCTCATCCAGCTGCGCGAGGCCAGTCTGGAGCAGTTGATTCTGGCTGATGGTACTAATCACGCGCAGCGCGTGGCGAGCAGCCTCAATTTCTGAGACGACTACCTCCCGAAGCTCCAGTATCTCCGCCCGGCTAACAGCAGACGAGAAGCCGAATCCATCGAGCAGTTGCTGGCGAGTTTCAAGGGCCTTACGTTGGCGGTCGATACGGTCGACGAGCCCCGCGAGAACCTTCTGCGCTTCGACGATCTTTCTTTCAGCGTCCGCGATCTCAACGCGGCGCTTGGTGGCCTCGGCTGCAAGGTCGCTAGCTTGCTTGTCCATCAGTTCAATCGTCTCAGCGGCCTTTTTAAGCCCGGCAACGAAGGACGACTGGTCGTGGTCGACAGCGCAAAGCGGACAAGCATGTTCGACGAGCCCTATGCGGATGCCAAGGCTCCTTAGTTCATGGAGCTGGGCGACTAGGTCTGTCGTCGGGCCAATGGCGCTGACCTCAGCAGGATCGGGAAGGAGCGCGCGATCCGCCTGCGCTAGCGTAACGTCGACCTTGGCTGCCTCGATCGCTGCCTCCCCTTCGGCTAGGGCAGCCGCATCGCGTTCGTATTCATCCCACCCCGAAAGGATAGTAGCGAGCTCGCGCGCATGGCGTTCTCGCAAAGCAACGAACTCGCGACCCGGCGAAATTAGCTGATCGGGCGGCGTTGGACCGAATAGAAGCAGTCTCGTCATCGTCGTGCTAGCCTCTGTTATGGCCGCCTCGGGCGCTAGCAATGCTCGGGCGTCATCGATCCTGCGGCTGGCGTCGGCAACGGCAGAATTGGCAGCGGCTACCTCCGCCTTGGCCTGCTCGCTGCGCTTGCGCGCGATAGCCGCGAGGCGGTTGCCTCTTTCCGCCCATTGGTCGGCGTCGGTAGCACCGATTGCCTGCCGCAGCTTCGCATAGCGCTGGGTCTCAGAAAGGTCGAGGCTAAGGCTGGCGATGTTCTCATCTCGAATTATAGAAGCCGCGCACAGCTGGAGCAATGGTGACGGAGGCGCCATACCCGCGTTCACCATCCCAGCCTCGACGCGCAGTAGAAGCTCGCGCGAGGGCTCCTCGATAGGCGTTCGTCGAAGACGTAAAACATCTGCACCATCGCGCAGGGTAATCTCAACGAACCGCTCGCTTGGCGACGGGCCATTGCCCTTCCACCATATGTAATCCTGGACGCTCTCGCCTCCAGCTTTCATTTCGCCATATTTGCTAAGGTGACCGGTCAAAGCAAACTCGATCGCGTCGAAGAGTGTGCTCTTGCCGACACCGTTCCGCCCGTCGATCACGGTGAAGCCCGATGCGATTGGCACGTCAACCATGTTTCGGAAGCCGCGGAAGCCGCTGATCAGGATGCGCTCGATTTTCACGCTCGGTCCTCCAGCAACTGCATAACGATGGCCTCCTCGGCACTTGAGAGGAATGCGGTCACAATTTCGGCATCAAGCTCGGTACTACGAGACTCGATCTCAAACCTCATATCGATTGGGTCGAGCGAAGGAGCGGCCCTAAAAGGTAGAAGCGGCAGGAGCGCCGCACGCGCACCGACGGCGCCGGTTACACCGGCTTTTGTAATCTTGCGCATTGCCGTAAGGTCTTCTTCGATCTGACCGAGAGCAAGCGACTCTCCAAAATTCGCCATTGTACGTGAAATTAGCACGAGATACGCGTTCCACGCCTTGTGCCGCGCAGCCCTTAATGCGCCGCCATGCAGCAAAGCTATGCGATCGCAGTCTGACTTCCATGCCGCAACCAGTTGCGCTGGATTATCGTAGGCCACGATGAAGCCTAGGACGGTTGCGTCCTCAAAAGCGAGCGTCTCCAGGGCAAGTTCCTGATCGTCGGCAGTAATGCTCGTGAAGTGCGTAAAGAAGCCAGCTTCGGAAAGCACCTCTGCGCAATCTAGTAGCGTTTCATTCATAGCGTCGCCTCGAAAGTGGCTCTCGTCATCCAGCTCGGCCCCGCGCCACGCGCAATCGAATTATCCGGTCGTCGTGCCAAGTCGGCAGGCAACCCCACGTCTTCTGCACCGGCGGCCACAACAATGTCGGGCGCAGTGATCGGCGGCATCTCCCACCTGTATTCACCTTCCAGGGCGTGTAGGAAAGAGCCTGATCCGCGAATTACACGAACAATTCTCCCATTAATTTTCCAATAGGGGCCATCAGATGTCCCACCAGCTTCACGTATCTGCAGCAGGGTCAGTCCGACGGCCGGCTCGTCGTATGGCATCGCCTGCTTGACTGGCTTTCCGGGCTTGCAGCCAAGCAGATCACGGCGAATCTGCCAAAGGGTGTCGTTGTCGAGTTCAGGCGCATCGAGGTTAGCCGGGGAAGGGGGATGCCCCGAAGACACTTCAAAGGCAGGAGCGCCCTTTGCTAGCGCGCGACGAATGAACACTTTTGAAAACGTTAGGCGCAGCGAGTCTAGAAAATCAGAACCAGATACCCGGAGGTGAAAGGCACCCTTCGTCGCGCGGCCGGCGAGCGCCGCGAGATCCTTTGCCTTCGCGGCAAATTCAGCGGTTTGCGAAGGGTCCACTACGAGTACCGACGCTGGTGCTACGGCACCAAGTGTTTGCTCAATTACGGCGTTTAGATAGTCCCAATCGGTTGAATAGCCGACAATAAGCAGGTCCTTGTCGAGGAGCGCAGTTTTCAACCAAGTCGTGCTCGAGGCTATGCGACCAACGACCGGGGGAATGGTAAGCTGGCCTGGCGCCCAAATGGTGTTTTGGCGCTCTTGGACCCAGCAACCGTGGATTTTGAGCATCGGCGCCGCACCTCCCGGCGGTGCAGAAATCGCAATACCATCTATGCCGGTGAAGACTTGCCCGAGGAGCGGCTGACCAGCTGTCTCGATCAAGACGTCGACGTTCGTTGTGACGACGGCCTGTAGACCGCGCGATAGCAGAAGGTCTGCGATGGCGCTGTGTCCGGGATTCGGCCGGGCCGCGAACACATCGGGGTCTATGAACTCCTTCAGATAAATGCCGAGCTCGCCCCTTTGGAAAAACAACTCCGCTTGATCCTCGATACCTGAGGGAAGCGGCGGCTTCAGGCCTCCATAACGGGAATCATATTCAACCTTAGCCGCAGCGGCGATGTCAGCGGCGCTGGGTAGGTTGCTTGGCGGAGCCATCGAGAGGCCCGCTCCGGCGAGAAGAACAAGCCGGTTGTTCAATATTCCGTCTAGAGCCAACGCTATCGCGGCTTGGTTGGATATGGGCGTCATGCCATCGGACTACCCCCGCTACAGCGCTTATGCCAGACGTCGCCACCATTATGACTCGAACCGTCGATCAAAGTACCGTGTTTGCGTCATCACTTCGATGTTTGCGCTCCGCCCACCCCCGCCGGCTCATGCCCGCGCACGATCAGCAGATACATCACCGGCGTGACGATCCGGCTGAGCAGGGTCGAGGACACCAGCCCGCCGATGATCACCCAGGCGAGCGGGGCGTAGAGGCCGGAGCCGGACAGCGCCAGCGGCAGCAGGCCGCCGATCGCCGTGACCGAGGTCAGCAGCACGGGGAGGAAGCGGACCTCGCCGGCGCGCTCGATCGCTTCGCGCAAGCCCATGCCCTGCTGGCGCAGCTGGGTGGTGAAATCGACGAGCAGGATCGAATTCTTGATCTCGATGCCAATGAGCGCGACGAAGCCGATGACCGCGGTGTAGCTGATCGAATTGCCGGTGAGGAACAGCGCCACCAGCCCGCCGAACAGCCCCAAGGGGATCACGCCGGCCACCACCGCCGTCTCGCGGAAGCGGCCGAATTCGATCACCAGCACGCCCAATATCCCGAACACCGCGATGGCGATGATCGGCCCCAGGCCGCCGAAGCTGCGCGCCGCGACTTCCGCCTCCCCGCCCTCGTCGAAGCGATAGCCTTCGGGCAGCTTCACCGCCTTGATCGCCTCATAGACCGCGGCATTGACCCGCGCGGTCAGAAACCCGGGCGCGATTTCGGACGAGATCATCACGGTGCGCTGCTGGCGCTCGCGGTTGATCCGCGCCGGCGCCGAATCGAGCCGCGGCGTCGCGATCTCGCGCAATGGCGTCGCGCCGCTCGCCGCCGGCACGAAGACATCGCCCAGCGTCGAAATCTCGTGACGCTTTTCGAGCGGCAGGCGCACGACGATATTGTAGCTGTCGCCTTCATTGTCGCGGAAACGCCCGGCCGCCTCCCCGGACAATGCCAGCCGCAGCGCCCGCCGCGCCGCCCCCGGCGTCACGCCGAGCAGCGCCGCCTTGTCGGCATCCAGCCCCAATTCCAGCCGCGGCGCATCGACCGCCACCGGATTGACGATGTCGCGCGTGCCGGGAACCTTGCGCATCACCGCCTCGGTTTCGGCGGCGACGCGCTTCAGCACATCGACATCGGGGCCGAAGATCTTCACCGCCACCGGCGCGTCGATCGGCGGGCCGTTCTTGAAGATCTTCACGACATATTGCGCGTCGGGGCTGGTATCCAGCCGGTCGCGCAGCCGCTTGACCAGCGCCGGGCCGCCGTCGGGCTCCCATTCCTTCAACGTGACCAGCACTTCGCCCAAATTGCTGCGCTGATCGAAACTGCGCTGGTTGTAATAGACCTGCGGGTTGCCGCGGCCGAGGTTGGCGAGCACGTTCGTCACCAGCGGTTCGCCCTTCAGCGATGCCTCGACATGGTGAAGCGCGCGATCGGTCTGGGTCAGCGCCGCGCCTTCCGGCGCCGTCACCGTCACCAGGAAATAGGGCGTGTCGGCCGGCGGAAACAGCGACGAGCCGATGAACGGCACCAGGCCGAGGCCGGAAGCGATGAGCAGCGTGGCGGCACCCATCGCCTTCCACGGGTG
>JAIXZK010000247.1 GCA_027489695.1 Sphingomonadales bacterium | reverse complement strand
CAATTCGCAGCCGATGGGCTTTTATGCGCCGGCGCAGATCGTGCGTGATGCCCGCGAACATGGGGTCGAGGTGCGCGCCATAGATCTCAACCACAGCGATTGGGACAACAGCCTGGAACCTTCTCCCTCCCCCCTGCGGGGAGGGCGACTCGACGCGTCAGCGGCGAGCGGGGTGGGGGTCCCGCCCGCCCCCGTTGCGGACGCGCCACCCCTCGCCCTGCGCCTCGGCCTGCGCCAGATCAGCGGCTTCCGCGCCGATTGGGCCGCCGCCATCGCCGCG
This sequence comes from Sphingomonadales bacterium, assembly GCA_027489695.1. Classification (GTDB taxonomy): domain Bacteria; phylum Pseudomonadota; class Alphaproteobacteria; order Sphingomonadales; family Sphingomonadaceae; genus Sandarakinorhabdus. The sequence goes on along the minus strand of JAIXZK010000247.1, from coordinate 3,409 downwards.
CACCGGCCCTTTGTCAGCCTGGAAGATGCCGCCCGCCGCGCCAAGCTGCCGCCGCGCGCGCTGCACCTGCTCGCCGATGCCGATGCCTGCGGCTCGCTGGGCCTCGATCGCCGCACCGCCGCCTGGGAAGCGCAGCGCATGCCGGCCGGCGAACTGCCGCTGTTCGCCCGCGCCGCCGAACTGGGTGACGAACCCGATGCCGAGCTGCCCGACCTGACCATCGGCGAGGATGTCGCCGCCGATTACCAGACGCTGCGCCTGTCCTTGAAGGCGCATCCGATGGCGCTGCTGCGCGCGGCCTTCCCCGGCGTGCTGACGGCCGCCGAAGTCGCCGCGGCGCGCAATGGCCGCCGGGCGCGGATGGCGGGCGTCGTCCTCGTCCGCCAGCGGCCGGGCAATGGCAACGCCATCTTCATCACCCTTGAGGATGAAACCGGCGTCACCAACATCGTGCTATGGGCGCGGCTGTTCGAAGCCTTCCGCCGCCAGGTGATGGGCGCGCGGCTGATGGTCGTCCATGGCGAGATCCAGCGCAGCCCGGAAGGCGTCGTCCATCTGATGGCAACGCGGGTCGAGGATCGCAGCGAGGCGCTCGATCGCCTCGCCGATAGCGTCACGACGCTCGATACCTCGCGCGGCGACGAATTCATCCACCCCGACCAGCCATCCTCCTGGCCCGGCGCGCGCAACCGCCACCCGCGCGACGTGCGGATCATCCCGAAATCGCGGGATTTTCACTAAGAAAGGATGCCTCCGGCGGCTGGGGCCTTGGGCCCCAGACCCCATTTTGTGGGTTCCAAGCTTTCCCGGCCCGCTTTGTCCTCATGTGAACCAAATGAGATGGGGTCTGGGGCCGACGGCCCCAGCCGCCGGAGGCCCCTTGTCTCTCTACCGCGCCGGCAGAAAGCGGCTGTTGCGCAGCAGCGCTGCCGATACCAGCGAGACCAGCACACCGACGGGCAGGATCTCGCTGAGCGTCATCGGCAGGCGAAAGGCGGGGTTGGCGTAATCGCGACGGAATTGCGCCATTTCGGCGCCGAGCTGTGCGATGCTGGCGGCGCTGTCGCCGCGGGCGCGGGCTTCGGCAAGGGCGTGCTCGCTCCATTTGGCAGCGAAATCCATGCCGGTGACGGCCAGCGCCGCTTCCCAGGCCAGGACGTAGAAGACGCCGGCAACCAGGCTGATGGCGAGTCCGATACCGAACGCCGGCCAGAAGGCGATGATGCCGCCACCGGCACTGTCGCGCTGATGCTTTACCCCCATGAAGACGAAACTGAGGGCGATCAGCATCGACGCATAGCCGATCAGCATGCCGATGCCGGGTGACGGCGGGCTGTCCCGGAGCGCGACAGTGGTGCCGAAAGTGGCAGCGCCGACGATGATGCCGGCGATGGTGCCGTATTTCATGATGGTGTTCAGCATGGGCCTTGCTCCCTGTGGTGGAGGCCGACACTGGCCATGGTGGCGCCGCCCCGGCCATCGCCCGAAAGGGTGATCAGGCCGCCCTCACCCGCTTTCACGGCATGATGCCGAGCGCGCGGGCGCGGGCGATCGCCTCGGTCCGCCGCCGCACGTCCAGCTTGTCGAACAGATTGGCGATGTGCGTCTTGACGGTGTTGGGCGATACCGACAGCGCCCGGGCGATTTCCTTGTTCGACTGGCCGGCGGCGAGCGCTTCGAGCACCATGAGCTCGCGCGGCGACAGTTTCAGCGCGCTTCGCGCCTCGGGATTGCCGGTGAAGGGCAGCGGCCGCCGCGGCCGCAGCACCCGAGCACCGAACACCATGCCGAGCGCCAGGAACCCGGCGGCGATGAAGAAGACATAGACTTCGCCGAGATGTGTGCGCGCCAGCCGCTGGTAATCCAGCCATTGCAACAGTGCGAGCGCGCCGCCGAGCAGCGCGCCATAGCCGAGCACCCGGGGCCACATCGCGGCGTCAGTCCGGCAGGATCAGGCTGCCGTCGTCGCCCATCGGCACGAAGGGGTTGTAGGCGACTTCCCACGGATGCCCGTCGGGATCGCGGAAATAGCCGGAATAGCCGCCCCAAAAGGCCTTGTGCGGTTTCACCTGCAGCGTCGCGCCATGGGCGACGGCGCGCTCGATCAGCGCGTCGACTTCGGCCTCAGAGCCCACATTGTGCGCGATGGTGAAGCCGCCGAATCCCGGCCCGCGATCTTCCATCCCGCAATCCTTGGCGAGCTTGTCGAACGGGTAGATGGCGAAGGCCATGCCGCCGCACTGGAACATCGCGATGGCGGCAAAGGCCTTCGCCTTGCGCGGCCAGCCCATCGCTTCCCAGAAGGCGATGGCGCGCGCCATGTCGTCGGTGCCGAGCGTGACGATGCTGATGCGTTGGTCCATGATATGCCCCGAAAATCCGAACGGGGGAGAACCTGCCATGACGACGCATGAAATGGAACGCATCGTGCTGGTGCGGCATATCGAGGGCGCGCCGGCGCCTGACGATTTCCGCATCGAGCGGCTGGCGATCCCCGATCTCGCCGAAGGCCAGTTCCTGGCCAAGAATCATTTCGTGTCGTGCGATCCGGGCACCCGCTCGCGGCTGTCGCCGGGGGCTTCTTATGCGCCACCGCTCGCACCGGGGGCGCCGGTCGATGGCTTTTCGGTTGGCGAGGTCATCGCCTCGCGCAACGAACGCTTCGCGGTGGGGGACAAGGTGGCGCTGACCGGCTGGGCGACGCATGTCGTTTCGAACGGACGCGGCTATTGCGTGAAACTGCCCGATCTGGGCGTCCCCGAATCGCTGTGGATCGGGCTGCTCGGCGTGCCGGGGATGACGGCCTGGTTCGGGCTGAAGCGCGTCGCGGCGCTGAAGGCCGGTGACCGGGTGCTGGTGACCAGCGCCGCCGGGCCGGTCGGCGCCACCGCCGGGCAGCTGGCAAAGCTGTGGGGGGCGAGCGAAGTCATCGGCATCGCCGGCGGGCCGGACAAATGCGCCTGGCTGACCGGGGAAGCGGGTTTCGACATGGCGCTCGACTACAAGGCGGCCGATTTCGACAGCGCCTTCGCCCGCCTCGCCGAACCCGGCTTCGATGTGATGTTCGACAATGTCGGCAATGCGATGATCGATCGCGCCCTGCCGCACATGAAGATGCGCGGGCGGATCGTCGTTTCGGGGCAGGTCGCGGATTACAACACCCCGGTCGAGGAGGTTCCCGGCCTCAAGCACACCCGCGAATTCATTGCCAAGCGGTTGCGCATGGAAGGGCTGGTGGTGTTCGATGATCTGCCCGGTTTCGCCGCGGCGCAGGCCGAGCTGGCGGCGCTGATCCAGTCGGGCCGGGTGAAGTATCGCGAGGAGGTTTTCGAGGGGCTGGCGAGCCTGCCGGCAGCGTTTTGCGGGCTGTTCACCGGCGCCAGCTTCGGGCGAAGGGTGGTGCGGGTGT
>JAIXZK010000046.1 GCA_027489695.1 Sphingomonadales bacterium | reverse complement strand
GCGAGCGACAGCTGATAGGGCAGGAAGTCCGCCAGAACGAACGCCGGCGCCTCGCGATCAGCCATCGTGGTCTAACGCCTGCCGAATCGCCGGGGCCAGCGCCGCCAGCGGCAGTTCGGCGCGGTCGGTAATGTTCACACAGGCCTTGCCGCCCTTCAGCTTCGGATCGCTGGCAATCACCGCCGCCGCATGCGCCTCGCAGCCGAGATAGACGCTGATATAGCTCTTCTTCGACGCCATCGCGACCCAGCGCTCGCCGAGCCGAAACACCGGCATCGCCCAGTCGAACCCCTCGACCACGTTCGGTTCGACGCTGTGGACGAGCGCCCTTAACGCCTCCAACCGCTCGGCCCGCAGCGGCGCCAGCGTGGCGATGTAGGTATCGATCTCGGCAGTCATGGCGGCATCCTCCCCGGCCTTTCTGGCACAGCGCACAGGTAGTGAGAAGGATGGCCTCCGGCGGCTGGGGCCTGAGGCCCCAGACCCCCGTTCGTGCCTCGTCACTTACACTTAGTTTTCAATGTCGCAGCGGAAATGGATGTTCGACACTCGCATCGATATGGGCGTGTTTGCGGTCTGTCGGCTTTCGGGGCAATCAACCCGACATCAGCCAAGGGGGAGAGGTGCGAGATGCGTCGGCGTCGTGTGATTGGACTGGTCATTTCGCTTTCGGCAGTGCTTCCGCCTGCGGCGGCGCATGCGCAGCAAACGCAGCAGGCCGCCACGCCCGCCGCCATCGTTCAGTCGCAGGTCGAAGCCTATAACCGGGGCGATGCGGATGCCTTTGCATCCTTTTACGCCGACGATGTCGAAATTTTCGATCTCGGGCCGGACAGCAAGCCCAACCTTTCAGGACGCGCCGCCTTGCTCGCCAGATATACGCCGCTGCTGTCGAAATATCATCCCAAGGCGACAATCATCTCGCGGATTGAAAGTGGCGAATTCATCATCGACAAGGAACGCACCGAGGCTGGCGGCGAATCAATCGAGGTCGTGGCCATCTACCAGGTGGAAAAAGGAAAAATCAGGCGGGTGTGGTTCACGCCTTGATTGAGAGGCGCAGTTCCAAAATATTGCCAGCGAAATGCCTGTTGCCGAGGCGGCTGCGGCGACGCACTTGGTAATCATCTCGTAGCAGATCAATTGGGGGTCTGGGGCTTCAGGCCCCAGCCGCCGGAGGCACACTGCCTTCCCCCTCTTAGTCCCTACTCTCCGGCATATACTCATCCGGCGCGCGGTCGGCGAATTTCGTCCACATTTTGTGGAAGGTCAGCGGCACGCTGCCGGTCGAGCCGTGGCGTTGCTTGGCGACGATGACTTCGGCGAGGCCGAACACCTTTTCGGCCTTTTCGCGCCATTTGGCGAACTTGTCGGCTTCTTCCGGGTCCGGCTGTTTCATCGAGTGGTAATATTCCTCGCGATAGACGAACAGCACGATATCGGCGTCCTGTTCGATGGTGCCGGATTCCCGCAGGTCGGACAGCTGCGGGCGCTTGTCCTCGCGGGCTTCGACGGCGCGGCTGAGCTGGGAGAGCGCCAGCACCGGCACCTGCAGTTCCTTGGCCAGCGTCTTCAACCCGCGGGTGATCTCGCTGATTTCCTGGACGCGGTTATCGCTCGAACCGCGGCCGGAGCCCTGCAGCAGCTGGAGATAATCGACGACGATCAAACCAATTTTGTGCTGGCGTTTCAGCCGCCGCGCCCGGGTGCGCAGCGCCGCGATCGACAGCGCCGGGGTGTCGTCGATGTAGAGCGGCAGATTGTAGAGATCGCCCGAGGCACGCGCCAGCTGGGCGAATTCCTCGTGGCGGATCTCGCCCTTGCGAAGTTTTTCTGAGCTGATCTCGGCCTGTTCGGCGAGCACGCGCGTCGCCAGCTGGTCCGACGACATTTCGAGGCTGAAAAAGGCGACCGGCGCGCCCGAGGCCTTGTCCTCCGGGATGCCGAGCGCCTGGTCCTGCAGGAAGCGCCAGGCGCAGGCAAAGGCGATGTTGGTGGCCAGCGCCGTCTTGCCCATGGCGGGGCGGCCGGCGAGGATGACCAGATCGGACTTGTGCAGCCCACCGAGCTTGTCGTTGAGTCCAGTGAGGCCAGTCGTATAGCCCGACAGATGCCCGCCCGACTTCATGGCGCGTTCCGCCATGTCGAGCGCCTCGCGGGTCGCCTGGGCGAAGGTCTTGACGCCGCCGGACACCTCGCCCTGTTCCGCCACCTTGTAGAGCGCCATTTCGGCCTCCTGGATGCGGTCGAGCGGCGCGATCTCGGTCGACATGTCGGCGGCGCCGGCCATCATGTCGCTGCCGACGCGGATCAGCTCGCGCAGCAGGGCAAGGTCATAGATCTGCTTGGCGAAATCGCGGCTGGCGATCAGGCCGCCCATGCTCTGGCTGAGAGTCGCCAGATAGGACGCGCCGCCCATCTCCTGCAGCGCCGGATCGGCCTCGAACAGCGGCTTCAGCGTGATCGGATTGGCCGCCATGCGCTTGTCGCACAGGCCCAGGATCGCCGCATAGATGCGGCCGTGCAGCGGATCGGCGAAATGCTCCTGGCGCAGGATGACCATGACATCCTCGACAAGGCGATTGTCGATCATCAGCGCGCCGAGCAGGGCGGCTTCGGCTTCGATATTCTGCGGCAGGGTGGCAGCGTCCATGGGGCTTTCCACGACGCGAAGGGGGATCGACGACATCGCCGCCTTGTCGCCGATGCACGGCCCGGCGGCAATCGACCGGCATCAGATTGCCGGGGGCAAGTCTGTGGATGGAAGTGGGAGTAAGGTGGCCTCCGGCGGCTGGGGCCTTGGGCCCCAGACCCCATTTCGTTGGGATTGGGCACGAACATCAAAGGTTCCGCGCGAACCAGAGCAAAATGGGGTCTGGGGCTCACGGCCCCAGCCGCCGGAGGCAAGAAACACTCGCCGGAGGCTCCCTGTTTCCTTTCCAAACCCGATGCCCTAACAGCCGCAGCCCATGGCCAAGCATAACGCCCCGACCCTTCCTGCCCGATCCGCCGCGCGGCTTGGTGCCGTGATGGCGCTGTATCAGCGCGAGATGGGTGGCGATCCGGTGCCGAAGCTGCTGCACGAGTTTCACAGTCACCGGCTGGGGCAGGAGATCGAGGGCGCCGATTATGTGGCGGCCGACGAGGCGTTCTTTGACGATCTGGTGACGGGCGTGGTGGCGCGGGCCGACGAGATCGACGCGCTGATCACCGCGGCGCTGGCCCAGGGCTGGCAAATGGACCGGCTGGACCGGCCGATGCGGGCGTTGCTGCGGGCGGCGGTGTACGAGCTGCTGGCGCGCGCCGATGTCTCGGCGGCCACGGTGATCGACGAATATGTCGATGTTTCCCATGCCTTTCATGCGGATAAAGAGGCCAAGTTCGTCAACGGCCTGCTCGACACGGTGGCGCGGCAGGTGCGGGGGTGACGGTACCGCGCCCGGCCGATGGCTGAGCGGGACTTCATCGCGCGGCTGTTGGTGCCGCTGGCCGGATCGGCGGCGGCGCGGGGGCTGGCGGATGACGCCGCGGTGTGGACGCCGCCGCTCGGCCGGCAACTGGTGCTGACGCATGACACGCTGGTCTGCGGCACCCATTATCTGCCCGGCGATCCGCCCGGCGATGTGGCGTGGAAGCTGCTGGCGGTGAATCTGTCCGATCTCGCGGCGATGGGGGCGCGGCCGGCGGGCGTGCTGCTCAGCCTGGCACTGTCGCCGGCGGAAGATGCGGCGTGGCGGGAGGCGTTCGTCGCCGGGCTGGGCCGGGCGCTGGCGCATTTCGAACTGGCGCTATGGGGCGGCGATACCGTCGGCGGGGTTGGCGCGGCGGTGCTGGGGATAACTGCCATCGGCCATGTCGAGCCCGGCAAGGCCTTGCCGCGTGCCGGCGCCCGGCCGGGGGACGGGCTGTGGGTGTCGGGGACGATCGGCGACGCCGGGCTGGGGCTGGCAGTGGCGCGCGGGGCTGCGCCGGCCGATGCCTGGCTGGCGAAGCGCTATCGGCTGCCGCAGCCGCGGCTGGCGCTGGGCCAGGCGCTGGTCGGTGTCGCCAGCGCGGCGATGGACGTGTCCGACGGGCTGCTGATCGACGCCGAAAGGCTGGCGGCGGCGTCGGGCGTGGCGCTGGCGATCGATCTCGCCGCGATGCCGCTATCGCCGGCGGCGCGGGCACGGGTGGGGGATGGCGACGCGGCGCGGCTGGCGCTGGCGACGGCCGGCGATGATTATGAGCTGCTGTTCACCGCGCCGGCCGATGCCGCGGTGGCGACACTGGCCGGCGCGGTGCCGGTGACGCGCATCGGCACGGTGGTTGGCGGTGCCGGGCTGCAGCTGCGGGGCCATTCCGGGGCGCTCGCCCTGCCGCAAAGCCTGGGCTGGGAACACTGACCTAGGCTTTTTGACAGGCCGCACCCTGTCACGCCTTTGCCACAGTCGCCGTGACAAAATGGCGCGACGATAGCATCGCGCCGGCTATTCCGGGGGACGGCAAGCACATGGAAATGGTTCTCGTTGCGATCGGCTGCGGCCTGGCCGCGGTCATCTATGGCCTGATCACCTCGCGGCAGGTGCTCGGCGCGTCCGCCGGCAATGCCCGGATGCAGGAAATCGCCGCCGCCATCCAGGTCGGCGCCGGCGCCTATCTCGCCAAGCAATATACCGCCATCGCGGGCGTCGGCGTCATCGTCGCCATTCTCGTCGGCGTGTTCCTCGGCCCGGTGCCGGCGGCGGCCTTCGTGCTCGGCGCGGTGCTGTCGGGCGCCACCGGCTTCATCGGCATGAACATTTCGGTGCGCGCCAATGTCCGCACTGCGGAGGCGGCGCGCCAGTCGCTGCAGGCCGGGCTGACCATGGCGTTCCGCTCCGGCGCCGTTACCGGCATGCTGGTCGCGGGCCTCGCCCTGCTCGCCATCGCCGGGCTGTTCTACGCGCTGGTGGCCGGCGGCGGCGATCCCACGGGGCGCCCGGTGATCAACGCGCTGGTGGCGCTGAGCTTCGGCGCCTCGCTGATCTCGATCTTCGCCCGTCTCGGCGGCGGCATCTTCACCAAGGCCGCCGACGTTGGCGCCGACATGGTCGGCAAGAACGAGCTGGGCTTCGACGAGGATGACGATCGCAACCCGGGCGTCATCGCCGACAACGTCGGCGACAATGTCGGCGATTGCGCCGGCATGGCCGCCGACCTTTTTGAAACCTATGTCGTCACCATCGGCGCCACCATGGTGCTGGTCGCCCTGCTCGTCGAGGCGTCGTCGGCGGCGGCGCTGATGACCTTGCCGCTGCTCGCCGGCGGTGTCTGCATCCTCACCTCGATCATCGGCACCTATTTCGTGCGCCTGGGCAGCAGCGGCTCGATCATGGGCGCGCTCTACAAGGGCTTCATCGTCACCGCGTTGCTGTCGGTGCCGGCGCTCTATTTCGCCACCAACGCCATCTTCCCGGACATGAACGCCGTCATCTCGGTGAAGGCGTCGAGCGCCGAGGCCGCGGCCGCCGTGGCGGCGCCGACCGATTTCACCGCGATGAGCCTGTTCCTGTGCATGCTGGTCGGCCTCGCCGTCACCGGCCTCATCGTCTGGATCACCGAATATTACACCGGCACCGGCTATCGCCCGGTGCAGTCGATCGCCAAGGCGTCGGATTCGGGCCATGGCACCAACGTCATCCAGGGCCTCGCCGTCTCGATGGAATCGACGGCACTGCCGACGCTGGTCATCGTCTGCGGTATCGTCGCATCGTTCCAGCTGGCGGGCCTGATCGGCATCGCCTTTGCCGCCACCGCCATGCTGGCGCTGGCCGGGATGGTAGTCGCGCTGGACGCCTATGGCCCGGTGACGGACAATGCCGGCGGCATCGCCGAAATGTCCGGCCTCGACGGCGAAGTGCGCGAGCGCACCGATGCGCTCGATGCCGTCGGCAACACCACCAAGGCCGTCACCAAGGGCTATGCCATCGGCTCGGCGGGTCTCGCCGCGCTGGTGCTGTTCGCCACCTATACCGAGGACCTGCGCCAGTTCTTCGCCGACGTGCCGGTCGATTTCACCCTCTCCAACCCCTATGTCGTCGTCGGGCTGCTCCTGGGCGCGCTGCTGCCCTATCTGTTTGGCGGCATGGCGATGACGGCGGTGGGCCGCACCGCGTCCGCCGTGGCGCAGGACATCCGCGCCCAGTTCAAGGAGAATGGCCCCGCCATCATCTCGCGCGCTGCCCGGCCGGATTATGCCCGCACCGTCGGGCTGGTGACGGCCGGCGCCATCCGCGAGATGATCGTGCCGTCGCTGCTGCCGGTGCTCGCCCCGGTCGTCGTCTATTTCGCCATCACCGCGGTCTCGACGCAGGGCAATGGCTTCGCGGCGCTGGGCGCGCTGCTGATGGGCGTCATCGTCTCCGGCCTGTTCGTCGCCATCTCGATGACGTCCGGCGGCGGCGCCTGGGACAATGCCAAGAAGGTCATCGAACAGGGCGCCTATGGCGGCAAGGGCAGCCCCGCCCACCAGGCGGCAGTGACCGGCGATACCGTCGGCGACCCCTACAAGGACACCGCCGGGCCGGCCGTGAACCCGATGATCAAGATCACCAACATCGTCGCGCTGCTGCTGCTGGCGGCCCTGGCAGGGCATTGATCGAACGGCCGCGCCGGCCTCCCCTCGCAGGGGAGGCCGGCGACGCAGCCGCGTCGCATGGGTATCGCGCCGGCCCGCGCTGCCAGATCACGCCCCGCCGGGCGCGGGGCGTGACGCAAGCTTGACAGCATCCATTCCGGAGGAATCGGCAGCATCCCCTGCCATTGACAGCCACCAGCCGCGACGGGAGACTGACGCCACTGGCCGATGGTTTCATTCACTGCTTTCGTGCCGCGCTCCCGACGGCACCCTTGTCGGTAAATGTCCGTCGCAGATGCTGTCGGGGGGCAAGATGCAGTTCTTCAAGCTGACGTCCTGGAACATCGAATGGGCCGACCGGCTGGTCACCGCGATGGCGGCCGATCCGGTCGCGGCCGCGCCCCGGCTGGATGCGATCGCCGAGGAAATCCGGCTGCTCGACCCCGATGTTCTGCTGGTCGGCGAAGGGCCCAAGGGCGAAGCGCGGGCGTCGAGCTTCTTTGCCCGCGTGGCGCCGGGCTATCGGCTGTTGCTGCGCGGCGATGATGCCGCCTATGCCATCCGCGGCGACCAATGGCTTTGGTTTCTGCTGCGCGACGTACCGGCGCTCACCGGGCAGCTGGGCCATGTCGATCGTTGGCGGACCCTGACGGAATCGGCCTCCGAAGGCGATCATCGGGCCGGTCGCTGGGAGGTGTCCTATCCGGTGTTCGATACCGGCCTCAACAAGCTTCACTTCGAAGTGCCGAAGCGGCACGAGCATTATCGCCACCCCCAGGTGCTGCAGCTGCAGATTGCTGGCGCCAATTGCGAAATCATCGGCTGCCACCTCAAGAGCAAGATCAACAAGGTTCGCCCCAAGGGCGATCCTTATGCAGCGGATTTCTTCGATACCCAGCCGGCGCTTGTCGCCGATGTGGTGCAGTCACGGATCAAGCTGACCACCGAATGTACCGATATCCGCCATTACATCGAAGCGCGCTTTGCCGAGGATCCGCAGGCACCCATCGTCGTCTGCGGTGACCTCAATGACGGGCCCGGCAAGGAACGCATCGAACGGCGCTTTCTGTACCATGATCTCGTCAGCTCGTTGCAGGGCGACGTGTTCTTCGCGCAGCGCTTTCTCAACCACGCCCTGTTCGATTTTCCGCAATCGGCGCGGTGGAGCTATGACCTCGGGCGGGACAAGCTCGATCCCCGCCGCGAGGCGAAAATCCTGCTCGATCACATCATGTTCACCCAGTCCATGACCGGGCACGAGGGCGGCTTTGCCTATCGCGCGCGCCGGAACGGCGGGCTGGTGGAACATGATGTCCACCACCGCGTGGCCGCCGGCCGGCCCCGATCGGCGCAGACCAGCGACCACAAGCCGGTCTCGATGGTGTTCGAACGACGCCCCTGACGCGCCGCTTTCGCTAGCGGATCTTCCCCGCCAGCCATTTCGCCGCCTGTTGCGTCGTCTGCTTGTCCCTGTCGCGATCGACCTGCCAGTTCGCCTCGCGCATGGCCTCGACCGGAATTCTGCCCTCGAGCCCCGCCAGCCGCGCCTTCAGATCGGGCCGGCGCGGGCCGATCAGCAGCACCGCGTCATAGGCCGGCAGCGCCGCGCGCGGGTCGGTGAGCAGCTTCAGGTCATCCGCCGCGATGCGACCGTCCGAGGAAAAGGCGGTGATGACATCGGCCTCGCCGCTGGTCAGCGCGCGCACCATCAGCGTCGGCGTGTATGACGTCAGCCGCTTGAATTTCAGGCCATAGGCGGCCTGCAGCGCCCGCCATTCCAGCCGCGACTGGAATTCGGTGTCGGTCGCCATCGCCAGTCGCGGCGCCGCCGTCGCCAGATCGGCAAGCGTTTCGATGCCCAGCCGATCGGCGTCGGCGCGCCGCATCGCCAGCGCATAGGCATTCTCGAACCCCAGCGACGCGGCGATCTCGACCTTGAACTGCTTCGGGAGTTCGCGGCGCAGCGTCGTCAGCATCACCTCGCGCGGCGCCGGCACCTTGTTGCCCAGCGCATTGTCCCACAGCGTGCCGGTGTAATCGACATAGACATCGATATCGCCGGCAGCGAGCGCCCGGAAGGCGATCACCGAGCCCAGTCCCGACCGGATGGTGACGGGAATGCCCTGCGCGCGCAGCTTCTCGGCGACCAGTTCGGCCAGGATATATTGTTCCGAAAAGGATTTGGCGCCGATCACCACCGGTCGCTGCCCGGCTTCCTGCGGCGCCCGTTCGGCGGCATACCAGCCGACCACCCCCGAGACGAGTGCGACGAGCAGGCCCAGCCCCAGCAGGCATTTCCCCCAGGCGCGCTCGGCAAGGCCGGTCTCGATCCGCCACAGCGCCATGTCGGTGATGATGGCAAGGAAGGCGGCGGCGAGGCAGCCGGTGACGACCAGCGCCCAATCCTCGATCTGCAGCCCGGCGAAGATCAGGTCGCCCAGGCTCTTCTGGCCGACGGTGGTGGCCAGCGTTGCCGCGCCGATGGTCCACACTGCGGCGACGCGCAGCCCGCCCATGACGATCGGCGCCGCCAGCGGCAGCTCGACCTGGATCAGCCGCTGTTGCCGCGTCATGCCGATGCCATCGGCGGCGTCCAGCGTTTCGGGCGGCACCGAGGCCAGCCCGTCGACTCCGCCGCGCACCAGCGGCAGCAGTGCATAAAGCGCCAGCGCCAGCAGCGACGGCAGCAGCCCCAGCGCCGGGATGCCGAAGCCGGCGACGCGCTGGGTGATGCCGCCGATGGCGAGCAGCAGCGGGTAGAAGAGCGCCAGCAGCGCCAACGCCGGCACCGTCTGGATGACGGCGGCGCCGGCCAGCACCCAGCCGCGCAGCTTCGGCCGCGCGACGAGGAGCATCACCGTCGGCACCGAGACGAGGATGGCGAGCCCGATCGCCGCCGCCGACACGCCAAGGTGCGCCGCCAGCCGGTCCGGCAGCATGGCGATGGCGCGCAGCCAGCGTTCGCCGATCTCTGGGGTCATCAGGCTCAGGACACCCGCTCCGCATGACGCAGCGCCGCCAGCTTCTCGGCCTGTTCGAGCGGCGAGGCGATCAGCGCCATCACCGCCGGATGATCGCTGGCGACAAGGCTGGCCGGCGAGCCGTCGGCGACGATCCGCCCGGCATCGCAGACGATGACGCGCTCCACCCGGGTCAGCGCATCGGCAAGGTCGTGCGTCACCATCAGCGTCGTCAGATGCTGGACCTCGTGAAGCTGGGCGATCTTGTCGGCGAGGCTGACTCGGGTTTCGGGATCGAGCGCGCCGAACGGTTCATCGAGCAGCAGCAGCCGCGGCTCGGCGGCGAGCGCCCGCGCCAGCCCGACCCGGCTGGCCTGGCCGCCCGACAGCTGGCGCGGATAGCGATCGGAAAAGTCGCGCGGCAGCTCGACCAGATCGAGCAGCTCGTCGACGCGGGCCGCACGGCGATTGCGGTCATGGCGCAGCAGCCAGGGCACCGCGGCGATATTCTCCCCTACCGTCCAGTGCGGGAACAGCCCGACGCCCTGGCTGGCATAGCCGATGCCGCGGCGCAGCTCCGCCGGATCGCGGCTGGCGACATCCTCGCCAAAGACATGCACGCTGCCGGCGTCGGGACGGACCATGCGGTTGACGAGGCGCAGCAGGGTCGTCTTGCCGGCCCCCGACGCGCCGGTGAGCGCGACAAAGCTGCCGACCGGAAAGGCCAGCGACACATCGTTGACGATGGCCGCGCCGGCACGGCGCACGGTCACGCCGCGAAATTCAAAGGCCGGCCCCGCGGTCATCGCGCGACCTTGGCGGCGCCGTGCACGCGCCGCAAGCAGATATGGCGGTTGGCACGGCGCGGCGTTTCACGCTAACGCCAGTGGACGTGATGAAACTCGCCCTGCCTGTCGCCATTCCGCTCGCCCTCCTTGCCGGCGCCATCGCCGCCCTGGGGTTCGAGCCGGTCAATCTCTGGTGGCTGACGCTGATCGGCGTCGGGGTGCTGGTGGCGCTGGTCGACACCGCCGCCAGCCGCTGGCGCGCCGCGCTGATCGGCTGGTGCTGGGGCATCGGCCATTTCGGCCTGGGGCTGACCTGGATCGCCAAGGCCTTCACCTATCAGGCGAAGATGCCGGCGGCGCTCGGCTGGGCGGCGGTGGCGGTGCTGGCGCTCTACCTCGCGCTGTTCGTCGCGCTGGCGGCCGGCGCCGCGGCCTTCGCCCGGCCGGGGGCGCCGCGGCTGCTGGTGTTCGGCGCCAGCTTCATGGCCGGCGAGGCACTGCGTGCTGTCGTGCTCAGCGGCTTTCCGTGGAATCCGCTGGGCGCTGCCTGGCTGCCGGCCTCGGGCGTCGTCTATATCGCGGCCTGGATCGGGGCGCTCGGCCTGTCCGGCCTGATGCTGCTCGCCGGCGGCGCGATCTGGCTGGTGCTGGCGCCGCGCCATGATCTGCCGACACGCGGTGCCGGCATCGGCTTCGGGCTGCTGGCGGTGGTCGCGGGGTCGATCGGCGCCGATCTCAACCGCGAAACCTATCTGCCGGACAATGCCACCATCTATGTGGTGCAGCCCAATATCGGCGAGGAGGATCGCTACGGCCGAGATGCCGCCAATCTGGCGACCTATCTGGATATGACGCGCGATGCGCTGTCGGGACGTACGGCCGATGCCGGCGTTGGCACCGTCGCCGAAGCCGGCGAGGCCGATTTCGGCGCGGCGGCCACATCGGCGCCGGCGGCCCCGGTCGTCCCCGGTGGCGCCGCCCCCGGCGCCGCGCCATTGCCGGGCGCGCCCGCCGGGCAACCGGGCGGCGCCGCCGGTGCGCAGGTGACGACCGCGGCGCGCGCGGCGGTCGTCGTCTGGCCGGAAGGTGCGGTGCAGCAGCCGGTGGAGGATGATCCGGCGCTGCGGGCCCGGCTCGCCTCGGCGCTGGGCGCCAACGACCTGTTGCTGTTCGGCGGCACCGGCCTGGTTCGCGGCCCCGGCGGCACGGTAACGGCGCTGGCGAACAGCCTGTTCGTGCTCGATGCCAAGGGCCGGATCCGCGGCCGTTACGACAAGGCGCATCTGGTGCCGATGGGCGAATATGTGCCGGCGCGGTCCTTCATGGAAAGCATCGGCATCGCCCGGCTGGTGCCCGGCGATTATGATTTCCGCGCCGGCCCCGGCCCGCGCACCCTCGCCTTGCCCGGCCTGCCCGCCGTCGGCCCGCTGGTCTGCTACGAAATCATCTTCGCCGGTGCGGTCGTCGATCCGGCGCGGCGGCCGGCCTGGCTGGTCAACATCTCCAACGATGCCTGGTATGGCGCCAGCGGCCCGCCCCAGCATCTGGCGCAGGCGCGGCTGCGCGCCATCGAGGAAGGCCTGCCGGTGGTGCGCTCCACGCCGACCGGCATCAGCGCCATCGTCGATGCCCATGGCAATCTGGTTGCCGTGGAACCCGCCGGCAAACAGGGCGTCGTCTCGGCGACGCTGCCGACCCTGCTGCCCGAAACCCTTTATGCGCGGCAGCGATATCTGACGCCGCTGTGGCTGGGGTTGGTGCTGTTGCTGGCCGGCATCGCGGTCGGCCGCCAGACCCGACCGACCGCGCCGCAAGACATATAAAGCAATCTTTATGCCCCTTGCGCGGGGCCGAGGCCCGGCCTAGACGCCATGGCCGAACAGCCAAGGACCCGCAGATGGCGCGCGCGAATTTTCTTTTCACCTCGGAATCGGTTTCGGAAGGCCATCCGGACAAGGTCGCCGACCAGATTTCGGACGCCGTTGTCGACCTGTTCCTGTCGAAAGACCCCTATGCCCGCGTCGCCTGCGAGACGCTGACCACCACCAACCGCGTCGTGCTCGCCGGCGAAGTCCGCGGCCGTGGCATGATCGATACCGAGGGCAATTGGGCGCCGGGCGCGCAGGAGGAAATCCAGTCGGCCGTCCGCGCCACCGTCAAGCGCATCGGCTATGAACAGGAAGGCTTCCACTGGCAGAATCTGGTTTTCGAGAACCATCTGCACCCGCAGTCGTCGGACATCGCGCAGGGCGTCGATGCCAGCGGCAACAAGGACGAAGGCGCCGGCGACCAGGGCATCATGTTCGGCTATGCCACCGACGAAACGCCCGACCTGATGCCGGCGACGCTCTATTATTCGCACCTCATCCTCGAACGCCTCGCCGCCGATCGCCATTCCGGCGCGGCGCCGTTCCTGGAGCCGGACGCCAAGAGCCAGGTGACGCTGGCTTATGAGAATGAAGTGCCGGTGCGGGCCACCGCGCTGGTCGTCTCGACCCAGCACAAGGCCGATTACTGCCTGCCCTATGCCGGCGGCGGCGATGCCGAAAAATACGCCACCCTGCGCGATTATGTGATGGGCGTGTTCCGCGACGTGCTGCCCGACGGCTTTGTAACCGACGAAACGGTCATCCACATCAACCCGACCGGCAAGTTC